>JAGXKW010000010.1:38153-64602 GCA_018334995.1 Wenzhouxiangellaceae bacterium | reverse complement strand
CGGCGTAGTCAAAGTTGAACGCGGCGTCGGTCTCGTTGGCAAAAACGCAACTGGCCAGCCGCACGTCATCCGTACCGGTTTCTTCGATATCGATCGTCGCCGCGGCGTTCGGCGTGGTACTGCTGGTCACTTCTGCCTCGCCTGCATCCACGAGACCCGTAGACGGGTCAAAAGTAAGAGCTGGTCCACTGACTTGAACTTCGCCAGCTATGGATCCGCTTGATTCAGGGGTAATGTTGTCCCCGTTGGCGGCGAAGTAATTTTCGCCTTCAATCACGATCGGAAAACTGCCGATGGGCGCGTCGCCTGCCAGCGTTAGTTCGATCTGTCCAACAGCACCATCTCCAATCGCAACAGGCGGATTTGTGGTCACAATGACTCTGACTTCGCCCGTATTGGGGCTATTGCACTGGACTGCTGCATTATTTTCCGAACCCACCAAGGTGCCAGTGCAGTTCGTGAGATCAAAAGATCCCATCAACGAAGTGTCGAATTGAATTGTAAAATCGAAACTCGCAGTTGAAGGAGTGGTGGTGTCGTTGAACTCAAGGCTTATATTCACCGGCTGACCAGCTGCACCTGTGGCTCCGCCAATTTGCACATTCGGCGTCTGCGCAGCAGCAGTGGATGTTATAGCCATCGCGCATGCAAAAATGCAACCACGTATTAGGTTTACTCCGACTTTCATGATCAATCCTCTTGGTTTTTAATGTCTTTATCAAACTTTTCCATATCGCTATTTTCTATCAGCGCAGGATTTCAAGCCGAGGCTTAAGATCGCGATGCCCCCCCCCTCCATTGCCTATGATAAGCCCATCGGCTCGTGGCGAAAGAAACTCAAACTGCGCGGGTGCTCCGTCGGGGGAAAATGCGTGTACTCGTGTCTGCTCAAACGCGGCGTTCTCGACTGGGATTCGAACTTTTCCGACCCTGCCGGAAGCGATTTCTGCATTACTCGGACTAAATACGATCAATTTGAAGTTTCCCTCAGCATCAATATTGCAATTTCCCATGTGCGTGGAGGGCAGTCCGCTGACACACTGAGCAAGATTGGCACTGTCAACTGCACCAGTCAATGGAATTGTCAAATCGAATGAAGTAATACGTTGGTTACCGCTGAAGAATTCAACTACAGTCATTCCTGTCTCGGACGACAAAATCAGCGCAGCCTCTTCCTCAGCAACCGAAACGCTTGCCAACATCAGGCCGACCAACCCGATAACAAAATTAAATGGTTTCATGAACTTTCTCCAATGTCAGTTTTTCGATCTTACAGACCGAGGAATAGATTGACAACGCAGGTGAAATCGCCAGAATTTACCGCACCGTCCTCGTTGCAATCAGGCTGACCGGTTGCAAGCGACACACCAAGAAAGTCATTGACTACGGCAGTAAAGTCTCCCGAGTTCACGGCGCCATCGTCATTGGCATCACCACGCAGCAACCGTGCGATCTCGGTCGTCCTTCTGGACTCGTATGCGTCGAAGTTCATGGTGCCGGCGGCGCCATTGAGATTGCCGAGGCGCACGGAGGTAACGACTTGGCCGGAGGACAGCGATTCCGAGGCGTCGGCGGTTTCCGAGCCGGCATCGGAATTGACCCAGAGAGAAACCTGGCCAGCACCGGCATCCCAATCCAGTTCGACCGAGTTCCAGTTGCCTGCTACACCGCTGGCGCTCATTTGTTGGCTCAGACCATCGCCGGAAACCGAGAACACACCAGCCCCATCAACTTCAATCGTGAAGACCGGTGTCGTGCTATTTAAGCCTTCATAAACCACAGCAGTATCCGTATTGTCTGCCAGCACATAAAAACGTGCACGGATACGGTCGATACCGCCGGGGTTCAGATCTTCCACGAAACTGACAGCGCCGTCGGCTACTTGCATGGCGCAAAGCCCCGAGTAGCGGGCAATGGCCGATTTACCATCCGGGCCGTCCGGGCCACTGGCGAGCGGATTGCCGGATTCGGCAGACCAGTTATCAACGGTGCAGGCGAATGCACCCTGCGCTGCCATGAGCGCGCCGACGACGAACCCGGCCTTGATCGACCGTGCCGCAAGCGTATTGAATTTCGTCTTGATCATGAGGAGAAGCTCCTTGAGATTTCTGCCATTGTTACCAGAGGAATGGGCCGGGATGCCTGGCGGTAGTGCGTGATTACCCTGGAATTTCCGCTCCCAGAAGATTCGTCCCTCGTCTCCTGATCGCGATCATACATGACGAATCCAGTGAAATCCAGCACTTCCGGGCTTTCGGAACCATCCCAATCACCGCCGGCCTCGATGACTGCCGAGCGGTTTTTTTGTCCATTCGGTTGTATCAACGCAGGCTGACCGGGAAATGTGTCAGATTTGCCGAAAATTGGGGGAAATGTCCGACGCGGGGCCGGTCGGGTGTACTTTTCCGTTGCCATGGGAAGTGTCCGCCCCTGTCGGGGATGGATCGACTGGATTCCCGGTCGAGCCGGGAATGACGGCATTTCTTCCGTCATGCCCGGTCCTCTTCCCCCGTCATGCCCGACTCCGATCGGGCATCCAGGTTTCTCCACCTGCGGCAGCCTTTTCCGGCTTGGATGGCGGTGTCCGTCTTGCGCCGGACGGTCGTTGGACTGGATTCCCGGTCGGGCCTGTGCCCGACTCCGATCGGGTACCGGGAATGACGGTTGTTCTTGTCGTGATGCACGCCTCTATTTCCTCGTCAGGCCGCCGTTTTCCTCGTCAGGCCGCCTTTTCCCCTGTCATGCCCGACTCCGATCGGGCATCCAGGTTTTCTGCGCCTGCGGCGGCCGTTTCCGGGTCGGACGGGTGTGTCCGGCTTTCGCCGGAATATTGTTCGACTGGGTTCTGAATCGAGTTCAGAACGACGATCAGTTCAGAAAATCTCGCCGATACAGCACCTTATCGAGCCACCGGCTTTTTCGATCTCGTTGAGTTCGACGGTGTGGACATTGAAGTCCCAGGCCTCCAGCTGGCGCTTTTTTTCCGGCGCCAGCGCGCGCCAGGCGGCGGCGCTGATGAACAGGTCGTTGAAGTTGACGGCCAGGCAGTTGCCGGCGAAGGCTTCCTTTTCGGCGGAGGTCAGTTCGAGCACGTGGCCGGGGAAGGCCTCGGCGATGGCGGCGGGAACGTCCGGATCGACGAACGCGTCCGGGCAGATGACGAGCGCGCGCGAGGCCAGCACCGACATGACCACGTTGGTGTGGTACTCCTCGGGCTTGAGGTCGAAGCGGAAGGTCAGCGCCAGCTCGAAGGCGTCGTGCATGGCCGCGCAGCCGGCTTCATCGACGCGCCCGGTCATGCCGCAGAAGCCGAGCCGGCGAGAGCGGTCCATGACCATCACGCCGGTCAGTTCGGCGATCAGATCGCGCCGCGTCAGGTCGACTTCCTGGGACTGCATCAGCTCGGTGAAAAAGGCGCGGATGTCCGGGCGCTGCGCTTCCTGCTGGCGTTCGGGGTGCAGCATGGCGCCGACGATGAAGCGGCCGGGAATGGTGGCGAACACGTTGTTCGGGAACAGATCGTCCGGATTTTCGCGCCGGCCCGGGAAGCGGATGACCGGCACCCCGCAGGCGGCGATGCGATCGGTCAGGTCGCGGTGCTGCTGCAAGGCGAGACCGGGGTTGACGCCCACGGTCAGGTCCATGTAGCTGTTGTCCTGCGCGGCCTGGCGCGACAGGCTGAAATCGGAAGGCTCGACCAGAAACACCGCACGCGGCACGCCCGGGCTGTCCGCGGTCAGCCAGTTGCCTTCCACTTGCGCTCGAAACTCTTCCGGCCTGGTCACGATCATCAGCCGCTGATCTCCTGATTCAAGTAAATGCGCGCCCGGGGAAAGCGCACGCGTATTTTCGACCGGGCCCCGGAAACCGTCAACATCGGCGCCCGGGAATCGTCAGCCCGAGAATGTCAGTTTGAAGACCCGCTTCGATGCGGGACGATTGCAGGCACCACCGCTGCCGGCACGGCCACCGCGTACACGGCGACCGCCAGCCCGATTGAAAACAGGCTTGCACCCAGGTCGAGCAGCCCGCCGAGCAACACCGGCCCCAGCGCCGTGCTGACCACCATCAGGGCCGCGTACACCCCGCGGATCATGCCCAGCTGGCGGGTGCCGAAAAGTTCCACCCAGATCGCCGCGGCGACCACACTGTTGAACCCCGCCGTGAGGCCGAGCCCGAAAAACATCACCCACAGCGAAGGCTGCGCGCCCAGCAGGCCCAGCGACAGCACGCCGGCCGCGGCCGGAAGCAACTGAAAATACAGCAGCACCCGCGCGCTGAAGCGATCGATCAGACGCCCGGCCAGAAACGCGGCGAGCCCCTGGGCGGCGGCGAACAGCACGAATGCCCGGCCGACCTCGATCAGCGTCCAGCCCTGGCGCTCGGCGACGGCGCCCTGGTGGAGGAACATCGCGGTGATCAGGACCGGCGGCACCAGCACCACCAGCAGCACGCGCACGAACGCGCCGTGGGACAGCATCCGGTGACGCCGCAGCAGCGGCGCCGTTCCGCCGTCCGGCTCGGGGGCGTCTTCGGCTTCGGCCGCGGGATTGCCGGTCAGCGGGCCGGCCAGCCAGGCCAGCAGCGGCAGGCCGACCAGCATCATGACGGCCGAGGCGGCCAGCCAGACGCTGCGCCAGTCGTACTGGTCCAGCGCAAGCGCCACCAGCGGAGGAAAGCAGGCCTCGCCCAGGATGAACCCGTAGCTGACCATGGCCAGCGCCCGGCCCTTGCGCCGCACCGCGTAACGCCCGGCGGCGACGACCCCGAGATGGCCCATCAGCCCCTGCCCGGTCAGCCGGATCAGGAACAGTCCGGGCAGCAGCATCCAGGCGCTGGCGGCGCTGGAGACCAGCCAGGCGCCCAACGCCAGCCCGAACAGGACCCCGGTCACGGCGCGCCTGAGGCTGAAATGATCGGCCAGCGAACCCAGCCAGAACATGCTGATGCCGCTGACCAGCGTCGCACCGCTGTAAAGCGCTCCCAGTCCTGCGTCGGAAAGCCCGAACTCGGCCCGGAAATCGGCGCCGAAAAGGCCGATGAAGAAGGTCTGTCCGACGGCGGAAAACAGGGCCGCGGTCAGCGCGAAGCGCCCGGCCGGCGGGATGCCCGAGGGTTGATGCGACTGGCTCAAGCGAAGCTTCCGTGTTCGAAGGCGCACAGGTTAGTCGATTGCCATCCATTGCGCCGGGCCGCCTGAACCCCGAACCGTGCGCTTCCCCGCGACAGCCTGACGCCGGCGAGCCCGGGCGCGAAGAGCCCCGCCTGCACCGGTTCGTTTATGATCGGGACCGGAATTCACGATCCCGAGGATTGACGCATGAAGACCAATCGACCCATCAAGACCAATCGACTCATCACGCTGCTTGTCGCATCGGTATTCTGGGCCGGCGCCGCGGCCGAGACGCTGCGCACCGAATACGAGGAAATCGAGCTCGAGCAGCTTGTCGACGGGCTGAACGAGCCGTGGGCCATCGAATTCCTGCCCGACGGGCAGATGCTGGTGACCGAGCGCGGCGGGCGCCTCGTGCGCATCGACGGCGCTGAAGTCACCGCGGTCAGCGGCGCACCCGAAGTGGCCGCACGCGGCCAGGGCGGCCTGCTGGATGTCGCGCTGCACCCGGACTTCGAGTCCAATCAATTGGTCTACCTGACCTGGTCGCGCGCCGGCGACGACGGGGTGCAGAGTGCGACCACGCTGTCGCGCGGCCGGCTGGACGGCGACGCACTGGTCGAGGTCGAGCAGATCTTCACCCAGGATCGGCTGTCCAGTCCGGGCCGGCACTACGGTTCGCGCCTGGCGTGGCTGCCCGACGGCACGCTGCTGATGAGCATCGGCGACCGCGGCGCCGAGCCGCCGCGCGCGCAGGATCTCGACGACCACGCCGGCAGCCTGCTGCGCCTGACCGAGGACGGCGAAGCCGCGCCCGACAATCCGTTCACGAGCCGCGCCGACGCCCGGCCCGAGATCTGGTCGTACGGGCAGCGCAACATCCAGGGCCTGATGGTGCACCCGGAAACCGGCGAGATCTGGGCGACCGAACACGGCCCGCGCGGCGGCGACGAGCTGAACCGGGTCGTGCCCGGGGCCAACTACGGCTGGCCGGTGGTCTCGCTTGGCCGCAACTATCGCACCGAGGAACCCTACTTCGACTACACCCGGCGATCCATGACCGGGATCGTGGACCCGGTCGTCGACTGGACGCCGGGCCTGCATCCCTCGGGCCTGACGATGCTCACCGACGACACGTTTCCGGCCTGGCAGGGCAACTTCCTGTCCGGCGGACTGGCCACCGAGCAGATCCGCCGGATCGTGTTCGAAAACGGCGAAGTCGTGCACGAAGAGCGACTCGTCCAGGGCAAGGCCGGGCGCGTGCGCGACCTGACCGTCGGCCCGGACGGTTTCATCTACTTCGTCACCGACAACGGCGAGGACAACGACGGGGTATGGCGGATTTCGCCGGCGACGGGCGACTGACCGGATCCGGATGTTTGAAAGCATGCCTGGATCCGGGTCAAGCGCTGGATGACGACCTGGCCAGAACGGGGCTGATGTTTGCGTTGCGTCGGATTACGCTTCGCTAATCCGAACTGCGGCTACCGTTCCGCGAAAACCGAAAATCATTTCACGTCCGGCCCGTCGCCGATCCATTCCTCGAACGGGCGCTCGCTGCCCTCGCGCATGCGCACCAGCGCACGGGTTTCGCGCTCGGCGATGGTGTCGACGAAGTAGTCGGCATCGTCGCCCATTTCGCCGAACGCTTCCAGGCCTTCGTCGAGGAATTCCTGCAGTTTGCCGAAGCCGGCGGCGACCGCCGGGGCGTGCATCCAGCGCACCAGCCGGCGGATCATCGGCCGGGCCACGGTGCGCTTGAGCAGCCGACCCAGGTCGTCGATCAACCCGATCTGTTCCTCGCGCGCCTCCCAGGTCGCCAGCCGGCGGTAGGCACGCGCGTATTCGGCCTGGTCGAGCTCGCCTTCCAGGCACTGCGACAGGCGTGCATCCAGTTCCATGCTCATGCACTGCAGACGCATCGCCTCGCCGACGGCGTGCAGCAGATGGTCGGGCAGCATGCGCGACATGATCGGCGTCGCGCGCTCGAGCTGGGCGTCCCTGGCACGCATGTCGCGGCCGCCGTAGAGCTCTTCGAGAAAGAACACGCAGGCCAGCTCGAAGCGCGGCTGGCGCTTGAGATCGGCGTAGGTTTCCTGCAGGCGCGCGCGCTGCCAGTGCTGCAGTTCGGCCAGCCTCGGATACTGATCCGCGTCGCGTTCGAGGCGGTCCAGCAGCGTCTGGCTCTCCTGGACCTGATGCGCCAGGTGCTCAGCGCCCGGTGAGTGCCTGCCCGACACGGCTACTGCGCCGCGCGGATCGCTTCGAGCAGCTCTTCGCGGCTTCGCCGGAACAGCGCCACGGATTCGACGTGCGCGTAGCGGCAGACCTGGTCCGGGTCAAGCAGGAATACGCCGCGTTTCATGCCCATCACGCCGCGGCAGCCGAACTGCGCGGCAACCGAAAGGTCCGGGTCGGACAGCAGCGTGAACGGCAGATCGCGCTTTTGCTTGAACCTGCGGTGCGATTCGGCATCGTCGCCGCTGATCCCGACCACTTCCACGCCGAGGTCGGCGAACTCCTCGATGCCGTCGCGGTATTCGCACAGCTGGCGAGTGCATACCGGCGTTTCATCGCCGGGATAGAACACCAGCAGCAGCCACTTGCCGGCATGATCGGCGAGCCGGAATGGACGGCCCTGCTCGTCTTCCAGTTCGAATTCGGGCGCTTTCTGTCCGGTCTCCAGCATGCTTCGGCTCACTTTTCGTCTGAAACGGCCCCGGACCGGGGCTTCAATGCTTCGATGGTACCGTCGCCACGGCGCCAGCGGGGATGAATCGCGTCACGCTTCGGGCGAATCGAAGCGCGCGCCCGCGGCGTTACAATGAGACGCTTAAAACGCGCCCAGGAGACGCCCATGCTCACGCTGAATCCCGCCTCGCGTCATCGCGAAAATCGGCCCGTACCGAAGATCGGCCTGGCGATTGCCGGCGGCGGTCCGCTGGGCGCAATCTACGAGCTGGGCGCGCTGCGGGCACTGGACGAAGGCATCGACGGGCTGCGCCTGCACCAGCTCGACCATTACGTGGGGGTCAGTGCCGGAGCGTTCCTGGCCACCAGCCTGGCCAACCAGGTAACCACGAGCCAGATGTGCCGCATCTTCATGGGGGCGCCCGGCGCGGAATTCGCGTTCGAACCCGAATCCTTCCTGCGCCCGGCGCTCGGCGAGTTCATGTCGCGCGTGCGCAATCTGCCCGGCGCGCTCTACGCAATGATCTCCGAGGCTGTCACGCATCCTTCCAGGCTGGGTCACCTGGAGTCGGTGGGCGGACTCAGCCGCATCCTGCCCACCGGTATCTTCGACAACGAGACCATCGAGCAATTCGTCACCCGGGTGCTGGACCGGCCGGGACGCACCAACGACTTTCGCACGCTCGAGACCTCGCTGCGCATCGTCGCGATGGACCTGGACACCGGCGGTGCGGTCCGCTTCGGCGAGCCCGGCACCGAGGACGTGTCGATCTCGCGCGCCGTCCAGGCCTCGGCGGCGCTACCCGGCCTGTATCCGCCGGTGCGCATCAAGGGCCGCTATTACGTCGACGGCGCGCTGCGACGCACGCTTCATGCATCGGTCGCACTCAAGGGCGGGGTGGACCTGCTGATCGGCATCAACCCGCTGGTGCCCTACGACTCGGCCCTGGCGCCGGAAGCCAGTCACCCGATGACCGAGAGCCGAATGATCGCCGGCGGCCTGCCGCTGGTGCTTTCGCAGACCTTCCGCGCCCTGATCCAGTCGCGCATGCAGATCGGCATCAGCAACTACGCCACCGAGTATCCCGAATCGTCGATCCTGCTGGTCGAACCCAATCGCAGCGACGAACGCATGTTCTTCACCAACATGTTCAGCTACTCCAGCCGCAGCGAACTGGCCGAGCACGCCTACCAGATCACCCGCGCCGAGCTGCTGGCGCGCGCCGACGACCTGGAAAAGTTCCTGGCGCCCTACGACATGCGACCCGACCGCGAAGCGCTGTCCAGCGACCAGTCGCTGTTCACCAGCCTGCGCCGCGAGGCGGCCTACCTGGCGCCGCTGGGCAACAACCTGGCGCGCAGCCTCGATCGGCTGGACCGGGCGCTGGAGGAGATCTAGAAACCGCGTCGGCCGCGCAGGACCGGGATCACGACCCGCCGAAGTTTTTGCGTGCAGCCTTGCGCAGGGCGCGCGCGCGGCGCCAGACGGCGACGGCATCGCCCGTCTTGCCCGGCGCGACGCGCTCGCGGGCAATCCGCGCGGGCTTTGCCAGCAGTTTCCGGCCGATGCGGCGGTCCAGCTCGACGCGCAGCAGAAAGTGGCGATGGCGCCAGGCCTGCTGCGCCGGCAGGGCCTGCCGGTGGCGCTCGATTTCGACCATGGCATCACCGGCCATGTGCCGGACCAGCGCGTCCAGCCGACGCCCGCCCTCCCCGGCGGCGACGTGCTGGCGGGTGAGCTGGTATTCGGCCTGCAGTTCCAGCGGCACCAGCCAGCGGTCCTGGCGCGCATCCAGCACCAGATCGCGCACGATGCGGATGCGGTAGCCGGACGCGGCCAGGCCGGCCAGGGCGTCCGCTTCGGCGGCGCCGGGCGCGGCGCCGGCGTTCATCAACCTGGCTTCCAGCAAAGCGCCCGGTCCGGCCAGCTCACGGCAGTGCAGATCCAGCGCTTCGACCCGTTCGAAGCGCGGCGGCGCGATCTCGGTCGCGACCGCCTCGATCAGCGGCTCGAAATCCGGGGCCCTCGCATGCTCGGCCGCACCGCTTTGCAGCCAGGCCTGCACCGCCGGATGCGGCAGCTGGTCGTCCAGCGCCTGGCGCCACCAGACCAGCTTGCGCTGGGCCACTTCCGGGTCGCTGACGTCGCCCGGCACGGCGGCGATTTCGCCGACCACTGCGCTCAGCGCGACGATTGCGTCGGCGTGCTCGGGCGGCGCATACGGCAGCGTGATCGCCAGCGGATGCCCGGGCACCAGCAACCGGCTGCGACACCATGCGACCGGATCGTCAGTGGATGGTTGCGTCGTCATCGCCCTGTTCCGGGAGGTCGCTGTGCAGAATGCGGCGCACGTCCAGCGGATCGAAGCTGTACTGCTCGTTGCAGAACTCGCAGCTCACGTCCACTTCGCCCTCGGCCTCGACGATATTGTCGAGTTCTTCGGCGCCGAGCCCGCGCAACACCCGGGCCACGCGTTCGCGGCTGCACGGGCAATGGAATTGCAGCGGCCGGGCCGGAAACAGGCGTCGGGTCTCTTCGTGGAACAGCCGATGCAGCAGCGTTTCCGAATCGGTCTCCAGCAATTCGGTTTCGCCGACGGTCTCGAGCAGCCGGCAGACCCGGTTCCAGCCGTCGTCGTCCTCGGCTTCACCGGGCAGGCGCTGGACCAGCAGACCGGCGGCCCGGGTTTCGTCCACGGCCAGAATCACGCGCGTGGGCAATTGTTCGGACTGGTCGAAATACCCGGCGATGGCTTCGGCCATGCTGTCGCCTTCCAGCGGCACGATGCCCTGCCACATATTCCCCTTGCCCGACGGCTCGACGGTCATGGTCAGCACGCCGCCCTGGGTAATCTCGGAAAACTCGCGCACGGCCAGCAGCGCGTCGGGATCGAAGCGCGCCAGACCGCGCAGGCCGCCGTCGTCGGTGCAATCGGCCATCAGCAGCTTGACCGCGCCGCTGGCGCGCAGCTGCAGGCTGACCCGGCCCTCGAACTTGACCCCGCTGGAACACAGGGCGGCGACCGTCAGCGACTGGCCCAATAGCCGCGCCAGCACGTCCGGATAGCGCCCGCGCTCGAGGACTTCGGCGTAGACCGAATCGAGGTGAGCGACGACGCAACGCACGTTGGCCCGTTCCAGCAGCAACCGTTGCAGGTGATCATCGATCATGCCGAGACGCCGGAACGCTCCAGGCCCAGCAGGCCGCCCAGCGCCGCAGGCGCCTCGGCCAGCACGTCGGCCCCCCAGTCCGGAACCTTCTCCGGGGACTGGATGTAGCCCCAGAGTGCGGCGACGGTGCGTGTACCCGCCGCGCGGCCGGCGATCACGTCACGCTCGTCGTCGCCGACGAAGGACACGCGGCTCGGATTTGCATCCAGCGCCGAACACGCCGCCAGCACCGGATCGGGCGCGGGCTTGGCGCGGCCGGTGGTGTCGCCGGCGACCAGGCAGCCGATGCGCCCGGCCCAGCCGGCCTGCTCCAGCAGCGGCCGCGCGAATCGCTCGAGCTTGTTGGTGACCACGCCCCAGGGCACGCCCGCGGCGTCGAGGCGGTCGAGGAACTCCGGCATCCCGTCGAACGGCCGGCTGGCGTCCCAGCAGCGCGCCTCGTAGTCGTCCAGGTAGCGCGCCCGGAATTCATCCCGCTCGGCCTGGCCCAGTTCCGGCAACCCACCCTCGAGAATCGCGATGGCCCCGCGTCCGGCATGGACGCGCAGGCCACCGGTTTCGATGCGGGGCAGTCCCAGCTCGCCGCGCAAGCGCTCCAGCGCCGCGATCAGGTCGGGCGCGGTATCGGCCAAAGTGCCGTCCAGGTCGAACAGCACGGCTTCGGGAAGGTGCGCCATCATGCCTCGGTCGATGGGGCGGGTTTTTCGGCGTGCAGCAGGTAATTGACCCGCGGGGCGCCGCCGATGGTCACCGTGCGCGAAAACGGGTTGTAGCGCACGCCCTCGATCTTTTTGACCCGGCCGCCGGCGTTACGGATGAAGCCGGACAGCTCGGAAGGCCGGATCAGGCGATCGTAGCGATGGGTACCGCGCGGCAGCAGGTTGAGCACGTATTCGCCGCCCACGATGGCCATGCCCCAGGCCAGCGGCGTCCGGTTGATGGTCGAGAAGAACAGCTTGCCGCCCGGCCTCGACAGCTTCAGGCAGGCGGCGACGACGCTGGCCGGATCGGGCACGTGCTCGAGCATTTCCATGCAGCACACGACGTCGAATTCGCCCGGATGCGCCTCCGCCAGCTGCTCGGCCGTGCTTTGGCGGTAGTCGATATCCAGGCCGGATTCGACCTGGTGCAGGCGCGCCACGGTCAGCGGCCTTTCGGCCATGTCGATGCCGGTCACCTCGGCGCCGGCGCGCGCCATGGCCTCGCTGAGCAGGCCGCCGCCACAGCCGATGTCGACCAGTCGCGCGCCGTCGACCCGGGCGTGCGCGCGAATCCACTCCACCCGCGGCCCGTTCATGTCGTGCAGCGGCCGCGAATCGCCCTGCGGATCCCACCACCGGGAGGCCAGGCGGTCGAAGGCTTCGGCTTCGCGCGGGTCGAGGTTGAGTCCGGTTTCGGTCGATTCGGTCACTTCAATGGTCTTCCTGGTTACTCGTGCAACCCTGCTTGAAAAAAAAGCGCAACCGCAGATTACGCTGGCAACGTCTGGCGATTGTCGCCGAACGGTTCAAACAATTATTTTTTTTCAACCGCAAATGAACGCGAATGAACGCAAATCAAATCATGCCTGAAACCGGATCAGATCCGGATTGGCGATCCACAGGCACACTACCCGGACTGTTCGGATCGTTTTCTCGACTCATCAAGAATTTGCGTTCATTCGCGTTCATTTGCGGTTTCAACCAGAACAGCGGCGTCAATAAGGACCGCGTTCCCGGGCGCTGAATCTCATGTGCCGCCAGGGTCATCGCCGATCGCGGTCGAAATGCGTTGCTGCCATTCCCGGCAGCTTTCCAGTACTTCGGCTTCATCCAGCGTGGTCAGTTCCCTGGATTCGACCACCCGCCGGCCGGCAACCCAGACATCGGTCACCTGGGAATCGGGCACGGCGTAGACGATCTGCGAGATCACGTCGAACACCGGCTGGGTCTCGATCCGGTCCAGCCGGATTGTGGCCAGGTCGGCCTGCTTGCCGGGCGCTATGCTGCCGATCTCATCTTCCATCCCGAGCGCCCGCGCGCCGTGAATGGTCGCCATGGAAAGCGCACGGGCGGCCGGTACGGCTTCCGGGTTGCCGCTGGAGACCTTGGCCAGCAATGCGGTCTGGCGCATTTCGGCCAGCAGGCTGAGGTCGTTGTTGCTGGCCGCCCCGTCGGTGCCGATGCACACGTTCACGCCGGCGGCGTCCAGGTCGGCGACCGGGCAGATGCCGCTGGCCAGCTTCATGTTCGAGTCGGGGCAATGAATCACGTGCACGCCGGCGCGGGCCAGCCGCGGGATGTCGCCGGCGTCGATCTGGGTCATGTGTACCGCCAGCAGTCGCGGACCCAGCAGCCCCAGCGCGTCGAGCCTGTCCAGGGGATGCAGGCCGTGCTCGGCGCGGCTGGACTCGACTTCCCCGGGCGCTTCCAGCAGGTGCAGGTGCACCGGGATGTCGAGTTCGCCGGCCAGCTGCGCAATCCGGGCGAACGCGCCGTCGCCGACCGAATACGGTGCATGCGGCACGAAGCTGGTCCCGATCAGGGGCTGGTCGACGAATTGCCGGTGGAATTCCAGCCCGCGCCGGAAGTACTCGTCCTCGGTCTCGGCCCAGGGGGTGGGAAAGCCGATCACCGGCATGCCCATCACGCTGCGCATGCCGCTGGCCACGGCCACCTCGGCGGCGACGTCGGGGAAAAAATAGTTGTCGTTGAAGCAGGTCGTGCCGGCGCGCAGCATTTCGGCGATCGCCAGGCGCGTGCCGGCGCGCACGTAATCGGGGCCCATGATGATCTTCTCGGCCGGCCAGATGTTCTCGTGCAGCCAGCGCATCAGCGGCAGGTCGTCGGCCAGACCGCGCAGCAGCGCCATGGCCGAATGGGCGTGCATGTTGACCAGTCCGGGAATCAGCACCCGGTCGGGCAGTTCCAGCCGCTCGATACCGGGGTGACCGGCTTCCAGTTCGGCGACCGGGACAACGGCCGCGATCCGCTCGCCGTCGACGACCACGGCGTGGTCTTCCAGCACCCGGCCCTCCGGCACCACCGGCACCACCCAGCGCGGAAGCAGCGCCCTGGCGCCCTGCGCCGCGGTCTGGTTCATTCCTTGACCCGGGACACGTACTCGCCGGTGCGGGTGTCGATGCGCAGCACCTCGCCTTCGTTGACGAACAACGGCACGCGCACCGTGGCGCCGGTTTCCAGTTCGGCCGGCTTGCCGCCGCCGCCCGAGGTATCGCCGCGCACACCCGGATCGGTGCGTACGACCCTGAGCTCGACGAAGTTCGGCGGCGTGACGCTGATCGGATCACCGTTGAACAGCGTGATCTGGCAGCGATCCTCTTCCTTGAGCCACTTGGCGCCGTCACCGACGGCGTTGGCCTCTGCGGCCAGCTGCTCGAACGTGTTCGGGTCCATGAAATGCCAGAACTCGCCGTCGCTGTACAGATACTGCACTTCCTTTTCGAACACGTCGGCCGATTCCACCGACTCGTTGGACTTGAAGGTCTTCTCCACCACGCGCCCGGTCTTGAGGTTGCGCACCCGGATGCGAGTGAAGGCCTGACCCTTTCCGGGCTTGACGAATTCGGTATCGACGATGTTGTGCGGCTCGCCGTCCAGCAGAACCTTGAGACCGTTCTTGAGTTCGTTTGCGCTGTAATTGGCCATGATGCTCGGCAGTCCTTTGTGCGTCAGACATAGAATGAGGGCATTCCCCGCAACCGGCAACCCACCACGATGGCAGGAAATGCAATCCAGCCCGCTATGATACCTGTCGATCCCGCACCGGAGTGCGCGCTGCGCTGGCAGGCGCAGCTGCAGCGAGCCTGGCGCGACCCGGCCGCGCTGCTGGTCCACCTGGGTCACGATCCCGCCGAATTCCCGCTGGCCGATGCCGGGCAGTTTCCGTTCCTGGTCACCCGGGCGTTCGCCGACCGCATGCGGCGCGGCGATCCGGATGACCCGCTGCTGCGCCAGGTCCTGCCGCGGGTCGACGAAGATTCGCCGGCGCCCGGATTCGGACCGGACCCGGTCGGCGATTCGGCCAGCCGTGCGGTTCGGGGCGTGCTGCACAAGTACCGCGGCCGCGCCCTGCTGATCGCCACCGGCGCCTGCCCGATCCATTGCCGCTACTGCTTCCGGCGCGAATTCGACTACGCCGGCGACACCCTCGCCGGACCGGCGCTGGAGGCGGCGATCGACTACATCGCCGGCCAGCCGGACATCGAGGAAGTCATCCTGTCCGGCGGCGACCCGCTGATGCTCTCGACCGGCAGACTGCAGCGCCTGACCGATGCGCTGTCCGGAATCGGGCACTTCAAGCGGCTGCGCATCCATAGCCGCGTGCCGGTCACGCTTCCGGCACGGATCGATGACGCGTTGTGCGACTGGCTGGCCGGGCTGGGCCGGCAGGTGGTGGTGGTCGTGCACGCCAATCATGCCCGCGAGTTCGGTGCCGACGTCAGCGACGGCATTGCGCGCCTGCACCGGACCGGCGCCACGACTTTCAACCAGGCGGTGCTGCTGGCCGGGGTCAATGACATGCCGGGCACGCTCGTCGAGCTGATGGAAGCCGGGTTTGCAGCCGGCGCGATCCCCTATTACCTGCACTTGCTGGACCGCGTATCCGGCAGCGCGCATTTCGAGGTGCCGCGCACGCGGGCGTTGGCGCTGATGGACGCTGTCCGCCGGCGCCTGCCGGGCTACCTGGTGCCCCGGCTGGTCGAAGAACGCGCCGGCGAACCGTACAAGATGCCGGTGTTCTGATGCCGAACCGGGCCGTTCAAAGATTCCGGAAAAACGTTCGGTTCCCTTGCCCGGCGCTTGCACGTACCATACGGGTCACTACCGAGGATTACAGATGACCGAAGAAGCCGATCCGTTGAATATTCTGGCTGTCGACGACGATCCCGGCACGGTGCGTGAGATCGAGGCGCTGCTGGAGGATTCCCGGCTGCGCTTCCATTTCGCCGATACCACCAATGCCTTCAGCCGAATCCTGGAAGTCGAACCGATCGATCTGGCGATCATCCACATTCATCCCGGCAGCGAATCGCTGCTGGAGCCCGTCGCGCGCCAGTTGCGATCAAGCGAACCGCCGATTGCGCTGATTGCGATGGTCTCGCCGGAGACCGAGTCCGCGCTGGCGGCCGCGCATTCGGGCGTCAACGGCTGCGTGCGCATCGACGATCCGCGCGGCGTGGTCCGGGTGGTCAGTGACCGGGTCGCGCTGATCCGCAGCGACCGCCGCCAGCGCGCGTCGCTGCGCCAGTCCAGCGACATTCAGGAACGCTACAACCTTCTGCTCGAATCCTCGCGCGAGGCCATTGCCTACCTGCACGAGGGCCTGCACATCTACGCCAATCCGAGCTACCTGGAACTGTTCGGCTACGAGAACTTCGAAGAGATGGAAGGCTTTTCGATTCTCGATCTGCTCTCACCCGGCCCGGGCGCGTCCGATCTCAAGCAACTGCTCAAATCGCTTTCACGCGGAGACCTGCCCGACGACGCGCTGGAACTCGCGGCACAACGCGCCGACGGCGGCGAGTTCCGGGCGAGCGTCGAGTTCTCGCCGGCGCGCTACGACGGCGAGGCCTGCACCCAGATCATGATCCGCGAACTCGTGGAGCCCGGCGACAGCGCCGAACTGCAGGAGGAAATCGAGAAGCTGCGTTCGCACGACATCCTGACCGGCCTGCTCAATCGCCAGGCCTTCATCCAGAACCTGCAGGAAGAGCTCGAGCAGCCGCCGGAACAACGCCACATGGCGGTCTTGCAGGTCTCCCTGGACGAACACGTCAAGCTGCAGGAAAAAATCGGCGCGGCGGCGACGGATCTGCTGATTCGCCAGACCGCCGATATCTTTCGCGAAACGGTCAGCGATGAAATGATGCCGGCACGGCTCGCCGACCACGTACTGGCGGCGCGAATCTGGTTCGAGCAGCGCAGCGAAGCCGAATCGCTGGCCACGCGCATCATCGACTCTTTTTCCGGCCGCATCCTGGAAATCCGCGATAAATCGCCGACCGTGACCGCCAGCGTCGGGCTGGCCGTTGGCGGCAACCAGCTGTTCAGCGCCGACGAACTGCTGACGCAGTCGGAAAGCGCGCTGCGCGAGGCGCGCCGCACCGGCGGAAACAGCTATGTTCGCTACCGGCCCAGCACCGATCCGCATGACACCGGGGACATCGAGCAATGGGCCGAACGCCTGCGCCATGCGCTCAACAACCAGGAGTTCCGGCTGGTCCAGCTGCCGATTACGAGCATGGAAGACGAAGAGTTCGTGCTCGTCGAGTTCGAAACCCGGCTGCGCGTCGAGGGCAGCGACGAAATCATCATGCCCGATGCGTTCCGACCGGCGGCAATCGCTTCCGGACTTGCCGGTGACCTGGACCGGGACCTGATCCGGAACGTGGTGCAATGGCTGGAAAACCACCCCGATAACGAGGAACGAATGCTGGTGCCGCTGAGCGGACAAAGCCTGGTCGATGACGATCTCATCGTGGAGATTCAGCAGCTGGTCGACAACGGTACGCTGGACGGCCGCAAGCTGATCCTGGGGTTTCAGGAAGCCGAAGTCCGGGAAAGCCTGCGCAAGCTGCAGCGGGTGATCAGCCGGCTGGGGGCGCGCGGCGTCCGGTTCGCCCTGCTCGACGTGACGCCGGATGCCAAAGTCGACCTGCTGGCCAAGAACATCGACGTCGACTTCATCAAGCTCGGCGGCGATGTGTCGGCCGCCCTGCGCAACGACGAGGTGGCGAGACGCGCGCTGGAAGGCCTGGCCACCGCCGCATCCGAGAACGACATCCGGGTCATTGCGCCCCAGGTGGAAAACACCAGCGAGCTCGCGGCCCTGTGGCAGTTCGGGATTACCCTGGTCCAGGACGATTTCGTGCGCGACGAACAGGAATGAGCATCCGCCCCCGCGATGCCGCGATCCAGGCTCAGCGCGCGCCCTGCTGCAGTGCGGCGATGCGCTCTTCCAGCGGAGGGTGGCTCATGAACAACCGCTTGAACCCCATGCCGGCGCGTCCACGCACCCCGAACGCCTCGATCGGCTCGGGCAGCTGACCGGGCTGCTGACTGCGCCAGAGATTTTCCAGCGCGGCGATCATCTTGCCGCGACCGGCAAGCCGGGCGCCGCCGGCGTCGGCCCGGAACTCGCGCCAGCGCGAGAACGCCATGACGATGATGCTGGCCAGGATGCCGAGCACGATCTGCAGCACGATGACGCTGATGAAATAGCCGGGCCCGTAGCCGCGTTCGCTGCGAAAGACCGCCCGGTCGATGATCTGGCCGAGGATCCGCGAAAGCAACAGCACGAAGGTGTTGAGCACACCCTGAAGCAAGGTCATCGTGATCATGTCCCCGTTGGCCACGTGGGTGACCTCGTGGGCGAGCACGGCCTCGACCTCGCCCTGGTTCATCTGCCGCAGCAACCCGGTGCTGACCGCGACCAGCGCATTGTTGCGCGAGGCGCCGGTGGCGAACGCATTCGGCTCGTCGGCGTCGAAGATCGCAACGTCGGGCTTGCCGATCCCCGCCTCGCGCGCCTGACGCTCGACCGCGGAGACCAGCCAGCGTTCGACCTGGCTGGATGGTTGTTCAATGATCTTCGCCTGGGTCGACATCAACGCGATTCGCTTGCTCATGAACAGCGAAACCAGCGCGCCGCCCATGCCGAAGATCAACGCGAACAGCAGCATCCCCGCCTGGTTGACGTCGATGCCCTGGGCTCTCAGCCAGGGTTCGAGGAGCGTCATGACGAAACCGAATACGACCAGTACCGCCAGGTTCGTTGCCACGAAGAGCGCAATACGCCGCATGATTCATATTCCTTTCGTTTTCACTGATTGACCACACCGAAAAATCGATATGCTTGCATCCCATATGCAAAACAAACGTGCCTATCGCGGGCGGTTCGCGCCCTCGCCGACCGGGCCGCTGCACTTCGGTTCGCTTGCGGCGGCGGTCGCGAGCTATCTCCAGGCGCGAGTCAATCGCGGCCGCTGGCTGGTGCGGATCGAAGACATCGACCCGCCGCGCGAGGTGCCCGGCGCTGCCGGCCGTCAAGTCGAGACGCTGGCCGAATTCGGTATGGTACCGGACGCGCCGGTGGCCTACCAGTCACGCTCGCGCTCGCTGCACGAGCGCGCGATCGACCGCCTGCGCGCCGCCGGGCTGGCCTACGACTGCGGTTGCAGCCGGCGCGACCTGCCGCCGTCGGGCGTCTACCCCGGCACCTGTCGCGCCGGCATTCCAGCCGGCAAAAGCGCGCGCAGCATCCGCTTCCGGGTTCCGGAGACTCCGGTCGAGCTCGCCGATCGCGTGTTCGGCGCCTCGCTGCATCGGCTCGAAGCCGACTGCGGCGACTTCGTCATCCGGCGCGCCGACGGCCTGATCGCCTACCAGCTCGCGGTGGTCGTCGACGACATCGAGGCCGGAATCACCGAAGTGGTGCGCGGAAGCGACCTGCTCGATTCCAGCCCGCGCCAGCAAGCGCTTTACAAGGCCATGCAGGCGCCCGTTCCGCGCTGGATGCACCTGCCGCTCATCGTCGACCGCACCGGCGCGAAGCTCTCGAAATCCACCCACGCCGACCCGGTGGAAAAAAACGCCCCGGCCGCGGCATTGGCGCTGGCACTGCGGGCGCTCGGCCATCGACCGCCGGCCGGACTGCGCGGACTGGAGTCGCTATGGAAATGGGCGCTCGTCAACTGGGATCCTGCGCGCATTCCCCGCGATCCCTTCGAACTCTGATCGACCCGCCTGTACGGGGATTCGGCACGGGCGCAAGACGGGCGATATACTCGCGCTAATTGAGCGACGATAAAGATTGCCCGCGAATGAGCAGCACTTACCTCGACTTCGAACAGCCGATTGCCGAAATGGAGGCCAAGCTGGCCGAACTGCGCAACGTCGGCAGCAGCCATGAACTCGACCTCGACGACGAGATTCAGCGCCTGGAAACCCGCTGCCGCGAGCAGATGGAGCAGATCTTTTCCGACCTGACCGACTGGCAGATTTCGCAACTCGCACGGCATCCGGAGCGACCGCACACGCTGGACTACATTCCGTTCTTGTTCGACCGGTTCGAGGAACTGCACGGCGACCGGCATTTCGGCGACGACCATGCCATCGTCGGCGGACCGGCCGCACTGGAGGGGCGTGCGGTAATGGTCATCGGCCACCAGAAGGGCCGCGACACCAAGCAGAAGATCCATCGCAACTTCGGCATGCCGCGTCCGGAGGGCTACCGCAAGGCCCAGCGGCTGATGGAAATGGCCGAACGCTTCGGCCTCCCGATCATCACGCTGATCGACACGCCGGGCGCCTATCCGGGCGTCGGTGCCGAGGAGCGCGGCCAGTCCGAAGCCATCGCCAAGAACCTCAAGGTCATGTCGCGCCTCGAGGTGCCCATCCTGTGCACGGTCATCGGTGAAGGCGGCTCGGGCGGCGCCCTGGCAATCGGGGTCGGCGATCGCACCAACATGCTGCAGTTCTCGATTTACTCGGTCATCTCGCCCGAAGGCTGCGCCTCGATCCTGTACAAGAGCGCCGACAAGGCCGAAACGGCCGCCGGAGCGCTGGGCCTGACCGCCAGGCGCCTCAAGCAGCTCGGCCTGATCGACCAGATCGTGCGCGAACCGCTGGGCGGCGCGCATCGGAATACGCAGGAAGTCGCCGGCCGGCTCAAGGAGCACCTGCTCAGCCAGCTCAAGGTGCTCGACGGACTTACGACCGAGGAACTCATCGAAGCGCGCTATCGGCGGCTGATGGGCATGGCCGCGCTCGAACGCGAATGAAGCGTCCGGCCCGGACGGCGCATCCCGGCCGCGAACGCCTGAACGTCGAGCTTCGCGGCGCGCGCGTGGCAAGCGATGGCTGAACTCGATCGCCGGGCCATTGCACGCGCCGCGACCAACCTGGTGGCGTTCAGCGGCGGACCGGACTCGGTATGTCTGCTGCACCTGCTCATCAGTGCGGAAATTGGTGCGGAAATTCCCGGACGCCTGCGGGTCGTGCATATCGATCACGGCCTGGACGCGCGCAGCGCCGAACGGGCCCTGCGCGCCCGCCAGATTGCACGCGATCTCGGCGTCGATTGCCGGGTCCGGCACGTCGCACCGGCCCGGCATTCAGGCGACGGCGGACCGGAAGCCGCGGCCCGGCGCGCGCGCTACGCCTGTCTTCGGTCGATGCTCGAACCCGGCGGCCACGTCCTGACCGCGCATCACGCCGACGACCAGGTCGAAACCGTCCTGCTCAGGCTCGTTCGCGGAGCCGGCCCGGCCGGGCTGGCCGGCATGCAACCGCTGCGCCGACTCGGACCGGGCTGGCTGGGACGACCGCTGCTGGCCTGGTCGCGGTCCGATATCCTCGATTACCTGTCACGCCACGGCCTGCAGTACCAGCATGACCCCACCAACCGCGATCTTTCGCTGGATCGCAACTATCTGCGCCACGAGATTCTGCCGGGGCTGGCGCAGCGCTGGCCCGGTTATCGCGCATCGCTGCTGCAGGCAGCCCGGTGGCAGCACGCCGCGGCACGGGCGGTCGAAGACGACGCCGCGCGCAAGCTCGAGGCGTGCAGCCGGCTGCGCGGCCGAACGGGTGAACGACTGCTGGCGCTGGACGCGTGGCTGGCGCTGGATGCCGAGCCGGCATTCGCCGTCATTCGCGCCTGGTGTGCGCAGGCAGGCCTCGGCGCGCCTTCGCTGCGGCCGCTGCGGTCGTTTCGGGATCAGTGCCGGACAGCCGCCGGCGACCGGCAGCCCGAGCTGGATTGGCCGTGGGCTCGCATTCATGCCTGGCGCGACCGGCTGTGGCTGGACGTCAAACCTGAGCCGCCGGCCGACTGGTCGCAGCCCTGGCCGGAAGACGATTGCTGCCCGGTGCCGGCCGGCGGGGCGCTGTGCTGGAGCGGCGGGGCGCGCGATACGCTGGCGCGAGAATGGAAACTGACCGCCGTGCGTCCGGGCATGAAGCTGCAACTGCATGCCAACGGTCCGCGGCGACGGGTCGGCGAACTGATGCGCACGGCCGGGTTGCCGCCCTGGCGCAGACACCGAATGCCGGCGCTGCATCTGGACGGCCGACTGTGCGCGGTCGGGACGGAATGGCTGGACTTCGAGTTCGCGCGACAGCTCGACCACCACGCGGGCGTGCTGCGCTGGCAAGGCCGTCCGGCCGCGCTGCTACCATGATCATTCAAGCCCCAGGGGAAAAGCCGAAAGTGACCGACAACAAAACCGAACAGCAGCCGTCGTTCGAACAGACGCTGGCGGAACTCGAAACGCTGGTCGAGCAGCTCGAATCCGGCAAGCTCGAACTCGCCGATTCGCTCGAAAAGTTCAAGCGCGGCATCGAGCTGAGCAGGCAGTGCCGCGTCATGCTGGACAAGGCGCAGCAGACCGTCGACGAAGTCATGGACAGCGAGCCGCAGAATCCCGGCGGGAATGGAGGATCCTCCGAAACGTGAGGTTGACGCGCGGGCCGACCGCGCGCGCCGTTTTCGGTACTTGATGCTGCCAATGCGCCTGCATGTCCCCGCGCATCAGGATCAGACTGCCGTGGGCCGGCGCAAGCTCGAACCGGCACCGGCCGTCGCTTTTTCTGCGCAACACGAAACGGCGCTCTGCGCCGAGACTCACCGACGCGATCACCGGATCACGGCCGAGTTCGGGTTCGTCGTCGGAATGCCAGCCCATGGAATCCCGTCCATTGCGATAAAGGTTCAACAAAACGCAGTTGAAGTTTTCACCGGTTTGGGCCTCGAGGGCTCGGCGTAACGCGGCGACGTCGCGCTGCCAGGGCGCGGCTTCCCAAAGACTTCCGGAGTAGCTATAAGCGATTTCCGGATCTCCCTGGAAGGCGATCTTCCGCGGCTGCATCACTTCCCTGCCGAACATCCGGATGGTTCGGGACTGCCAGCCGATTTGCTCCCGCAACGACGCGAGAACGCGATCTGCTTCCAGGGAATCCATCCAGTCATGAACATAGACCAGCTCACCGCCCGGCGCGAAAGCCTTGACATGACTGTCACCGGAAATTGACTTGAAATTCATTTGAAATTGACTTTGCATCGATGCGCCGGGTCCATTCTACGACCCGTGTCATCAACGACACTTACCATTCATCTCCAAAGGAGAACAAGATGCAAGGTTTGATCAAGTCAATTGCCGCCGCGATGTTGATTGCGATGAGCGCACAAGCATTTGCCGATATGCACGGCAAGAAAGACATCGTCGATACCGCAGTCGCTGCAGACAACTTCAATACGCTGGTGACCGCGGTGCAGGCCGCCGGCCTGGTCGAAACGCTCAAGGGCGACGGCCCGTTTACCGTCTTCGCGCCCACCGACGCAGCTTTTGCGGCCATCCCCGAAGCTGACCTGGAAGCACTGCTCGCGGACAAGGAACAGTTGACGGCAGTCCTGACCTATCACGTGGTACCGGGCAAGGTCATGGCCGCCGATGTCGTCGAACTCGATTCGGCAACCACGGTCCAGGGCTCCGACGTCGATATCGCAGTCGTCGACGGCGGCGTCACCGTCGATGGCGCGAACGTGGTGACGACCGATATCGAAACCAGCAACGGCGTGATCCACGTCATCGATGCGGTGATCACGCCGTAACAGCCACACCGCATGCTGTCGAGTCTGCCGCGGTATCGAATTGATTCTTGCGGCGCCTCGAACAGGATTGAAAACGCGTCTGACGGCGGGTGCTTCGGCACCCGCTTTTTTTTACTCTTGATCACGTAAGTGTTCAGTCGCCCTTCAAAGCGAAACAAAGATTACCCGGATGATCGAATTTGCAGATGTTCGTCCGAAACATCGAAAGCGCCGCCGCCGCGACCTTTCGATCCTGCGCTCGAGCCCTCCGGGTTCTATCGTATTCATTACGAATACTTCTCATAATCTTTCTCACGGCGTGAATGATCAAGACGTCTGACAGGCGCAGCGATCCGATATAATTCTTCGGTCATCAACGGTGTTACTCAGGAGTCTCAATCATGTCTACATGTTCGCGCAGAAACCTTTTCAAACTTGCCGGCGCCGGCTCACTTGCGCTGCTGCTCCCGGTGAGCTCCCGCTTCGGTTCGGCTTTCGCCCAGGAAAAGCTGGACCCGGAAAATGCCCAGGCCAAGGCACTGGGTTACGTACACGACACCAATGCGGTCGACGAGGGCAAGTGGTCCTCGCACAGCGCCGACCAGAACTGCGCCAACTGCCAGCTTGCACAAAACAATGAGGGAGAGTGGATCGGCTGTTCGATCTTCCCCAACAAGCTGGTCAACGCCAACGGCTGGTGCAGCGCCTGGGTGCAGGCCCAGGGCTGATCACCACGCGACGCGAAGTCGGAGGAAGCCGCCTGCACCGCAGGCGGCTTTTTTATTGCCTGAACTTTATTGCCTGGACCGGGCTACCGACTGGTCAGCAACAGCCAGGTCGAAAACACGGCCAGACCCGCCGGCGGGCCCAGCGCGACGAGTACAGGCGACATGTCGGCGATCAACCCGAAAAAGCCGGCCATGCCAGCAAGCAGGTGATATCCCAGGCCAACGCCGACGGCAATGGTTACCTTGATGCTGACCGCGCCGCGCCGGGTGGGTCTCGAGGCGAGCGCCGTGGCAATCAGCACCATGCCGATGCATGCCAGCGGCAGCGCAATGCGCCGCCACAGGACCAGCTCGAATTCGCTGGCGTCCTGGTCCCGCATCTTCAGGCTCTGCACGTAGCGCCATAGATCGCTCAGCGGCAAGCTGGCGGGCGGGCGCCGAAACAGCTCCAGTTGACGCTCGGTCAGAAACGACGGCCAGTAATAACGCTCGTGGACAGCGATGCGCTCGCTCGACTGGCGGTCGACCCGCTTGATGGTGACGTCCTCCAGCACCCAGGTGTCGGGCGCCGGCACGGCCTGCGCGGCGCGAATCTGGCTGACCAGGCCGCCATCGTCGTCGAACTGGTAAATCGCGATCTCGCCGGGCAATTCACCGGGCTCGAACCGACCCACGTTCATGAACTGGCTTTCCGATCGCATCCACAGGCCGTGCCAGGGATGCCACAGGCTGTTCTCGCCGACGCCGCCGGCCGCCACGCGTTCGGGCGAGCGGTACAAGGCAGGCGCCAGGAACTGCAGCGCCACCAGCGCTGCCAGCGCGATGCACACACCCGGCACCAGAGCCAGGCGGGTGATGCTGGCCAGCGAAACGCCGGAGGCGCGCATGACGGTCATTTCCTGCTGGGCGTGGAGGGCCGAAAGCACCGTGGCGGTGGCCAGCACCGCCACCACCGGCAACATGTCGATCAGATTGACCGGAATCTGAAGCAACGCGCGGACCGCGCTGGCCAGGGCCGACCCGCCGGTCGAATCGCCCAGCAGTTCCAGCAGCGTGGTGACCCACAGCAGAGAGCCCACGGCAACGAACATCACGCCGTAGCCCTTGAGCAGTCGGACCAGCAGATAGCGCGAGATGATGTTCACAACGGCGCTCCCGGGCCGCGCCACTGGTGCCACAGCTTGAGCGCAAGCAGCGGCGTCAGTGCCAGCGGCAGCCAGAACAGTCCCGGCCAGATCGGAATGGTTTCGGAATCGACACGATCGGCCAGCGTACCGATCACGCTGAAGTACAGCGCAACGACCACGCTTGCGGTGATCAACTTGCTGGCCTGGCCCTTCCTGGGATTGATCCGCGCCAGCGCCAGCGCGGTCAATGCAAGCAGCACGACCGACAGCGGCATGACCGTGCGCCACTGCAGTTCGCCCCACTCCAGCGCCCCGGCGGCATCGATCAGCCGGCCGAACGGAAGTGCCCTGCGGATCCGGTTGCGCTCGACCGGGGGCGGCGGGTCCAGCACGACGGTCAGGGTATCGGATCGGTTCACGAGGTCGGCGTCGCCGCCCTGTTCCAGCCGATAGAAGCGCACGTTGCCGATGAAGTCCAGCGCAATCGTGCCGTCGGCGCGCGAGCGCTGCTCCAGCCGCTCGGCGCGCAAAAGATTCCGATATGTCGGCAGCCGCTGATGCACCAGCACGTTCGCCAGCGCCTCGCCGGCGCGCCGTTCGGCAAAGATCATCCACTGCTCGTCGCCGATCTCGAACCGGCCGGGCTCGACCCGGTCGAGATCCACCTGCGCCGCCATTTCACCCTCCATGCGGTACAGGTGCTCGTAGGCCCACGGCCGGTACATGTGGGTCAGCAGGCCGACCAGCACCAGGCCCGCCAGCGCAATCACGAGGACTGCGCGAATCACCGACGGCCGCCCGACGCCGGCGGCGGCCATCGCGGTAATCTCGTAGCCGCTCTGCAAGCGCCCCAGGCCGACGATGAGCCCCAGGAACATCGCGCCGGGAATCAGGACGTCGAAAAACAGCGTGACCTTCAGCGTGGCGAGCTGCGCGACCGCCTGCAACGAAAGCCGCTCGACCACCGCGTCGGCCAGGTAGCGGCTGAAGTAAAACGCCAGCACGACAACCAGTACGACCAGGAA
>JAGXKW010000010.1:0-37595 GCA_018334995.1 Wenzhouxiangellaceae bacterium | reverse complement strand
GCATCCAGCGCGGCGACAACGCTGGCGGCGGGCCCGGCCGCCGGATCGATCCGGCGGCATGGCCTGCCGGAATCGATCGCGCTGATATATTCGGGATGGTTCCGGCAAACCACGATTGTCTCGCCGGCGGCGGCGAATGCGTCCAGGGCTTCCATCACGCGGCTCAGCATGGGCTTGCCGCCAATCTCCACCAGCACCTTGCCCGGCACCCCGGCCCGGCGCGCCAGCGGGTCGCCCGGCCCGCGGTCTCCGGCCAGCACGATGATGCTTGGCTCGGTCATCCCGCCAGTGTCTTGCGATAGATACAAAAACGCTGCGCGACTTCCATGCCGATCGACTCGACCATGGAGCGCATCCCCTGGTTGTTCGCCAGGATCCAGGATTGCTCGGTGATCTCGATACCGTCTCGCACGATCGAATGCCGGGCCGCCTCGATCAGCGCATAGCTGACGGCGGCACCGACGAACGACTGCTGGTATTCCGGCACCACGCCCATCAGCGGAATTCTTGCGCGCCGACTGCGCCGCCTGGCGAGGCGCCACAGCAGGCGGGGTCCGCCGAACGGGAACAGCCGGCCATCGAGATCCGAGATCAGCTCGTTGAGATCCGGCAGCACGACGATGAACCCGGCCAGCTCGCCGTCGACCTCGGCGAGGTTGACGTACCCCGGGCGTATCAGGAACTTCATTTCACCGATCGCGTGCGCGAACTCGTCTTCGGTAAACGGCACGAAACCCCAATTGTCGGACCAGGCGGCGTTGAAGATGAGCCGCATCGATTCGGCATGCGACTCGAGCTCGGCACGCGCAACCGGCCGGATCTCGAGCCGATCCTGCATCCGCGAGAGCAGCCGCGCGACCCGGACGGGAAGCTGGTAGCGCGGCGATCCACGGTAGGCAAGCGTCTCCGCCGCCGGCTCGAAGCCCAGCGCCTCGATCCGGCGTGGGTAATGCGGCGGGTTGTAGGTCATCATCATCATGGGCGGGTGTTCGAAACCGTCGACCAACAGACCGCACTGCTGGTTGATCGACAGATCGAACGGACCGGTCACTTCGGTCACGCCGCGTTCGATCAGCCAGCGTTCGGCCGCCGCGACCAATGACCGGAACACGCTCGAATCATCGACGCCTTCCAGCTGTCCGAAATGACCGGCGCCCGACCGGCCGCATTCGGCATCCAGCGCATCGACCTGTGCGCTGATGCGGCCGACCGGCTCGCCATCGCGCCATGCCAGCCAGGCGGCCGCACTGGAATGCTTGAAAAACGGGTGTCGCGGCGCCCATGTCTGACGGGTCTGCAGCCGCAGCGGCTGTATCCATTCGGAACTGCCCGAGTACAAGCGGCGGGGCAATGCATGAAAGCATTTCCACTGCTTTCGGGTCTTGACGGGGTGAATTTCCACGCCCCGATTTTCTCCACCCCGCATGAGTTATCCTTGCCGCTGTGGCGTAGTTACCACATAATGTTGCGAAAATGTCATGATGAACGCAAATTTAACGGGGAAATCCTTAACTTGCTCACAAAAAGAGGCACTCGCGAATAGTTTCATTCCATTCGTCATCGCTTTATAATGTTCGTTTGAATTTACGAAAACGCTTGCGCTGGCCGGTATCGGCAGAATTCTACGCGAGATAACAGAACAACAAGGGAAATTCGGTTTTGAGCCACTTGCCAACCCCAACCAACAATTCACTTCCGCTCAAGACCTCCGGCTACCGGAGCCTGGCGGAAGCGCTGGACTATGCGGCCAGGGGGACGACCGGCTGCAATTTCCACAACGGCCGCGGCGAGCTGACCGCCGTCATGACCTACACGGAACTGCGCGAGCGCGCCCGACAGATCGCGTCCCGCCTTGCCGGGCTGAACCTGCCGCGCGGCAGCCGCATCGCGCTGGTGGCCGACACCCAGCCCGATTTCCACGTCATGTTCTTCGCCTGCCAGTACGCGGGCCTGGTCCCGGTGCCGCTCCCGGCGGCGGTGCACCTGGGCGGCAAGAGCGCCTTCGTGGAGCATCTGCGCGCGCTGCTACAAGACTGCCGTGCCAGCGCCGCCTACGCCTCGTCGGATTTCGCCTCGTTTCTCGACGAGGCCGTTCAGGGCCTGGATCTCGCCGTGAGCGGAACGCTCGAGGCGTTCCAGGCGCTGGCGCCGGCGGCTGCGCTGCCGGAACCTCCGGCACCGGACGAACTGGCCTACCTGCAGTACACCTCCGGCAGCACCCGCTTTCCGCGCGGCACCATGATTACCCAGCAAGCGGTCCTGAGCAATCTTGCCGGCATTCTTCAGTACGGCGTGCAGATCCGTCGCGGCGACCGCTACGTGTCCTGGCTCCCCTTCTACCACGACATGGGGCTGGTCGGGCTGATCCTGGGACCGGTGGTATCGCAGCTTTCGGTCGATTACATGGGCACCCGCGATTTCGCGATGCGGCCGCGCCTGTGGCTGGAACTGATGTCGCGCAACCAGGCGACCATTTCGTATTCGCCGCCGTTCGGGTTCGCGCTGTGCGCACGCCGCCTGCGTCCGTCCGATGTCGAGCGCTACGATCTCTCGGCGTGGCGCGTGGCCGGGGTGGGTGCCGAAATGATTCGCGCCGGCTGGCTCGATCAGTTCGCCGAAGCACTCGCGCCGGCCAACTTCTCGGCAACGGCGTTCCTGCCCTGCTACGGCATGGCCGAGTGTTCGCTTGCGGTCAGCTTCGCGCCGCTGGCCCAGGGCCTGGAGGTCGATCGCCTGGACGCCGACGTGCTTGCCGGCTCGCGCCGTGCCGAACCGGTTGCGGATGCAGACAAAGCCGGGCGCGTGACCGAATTCGTCAACTGTGGCCGCCCGCTGCCCGATTACGAAGTCGAAATCCGCGACGAAAACGGCCAGGTGCTGGACGAGCGCAACTGCGGCACCATCTACCTGCGTGGCCCCAGCGTGATGTCGGGCTACGCCAACAACCCCGACGCCACGCGTGCCTCGCTGTCCGAGGACGGCTGGCTGAATACCGGCGACGTGGGCTATCGGGCCGGCGATTCGCTGTTCATCACCGGACGCGCCAAGGATCTGCTGATCATCAATGGCCGCAACATCTGGCCACAGGATCTCGAATACCTCGCCGAGCAGCAGCCCGAAGTTCGCGCCGAGGATGCGTCTGCGTTCGCGATTCCGGCCGAGGACGGCACCGAAGTGGCGGTGCTGGTCGTGCAATGCCGCGAGCAGGATCCGTTCCGCCAGGCACGCCTGGTCGAGCGCCTGAAGCAGAAGATCCAGTCCGAATTCGGCATCGCCTGCCTGATCGAGCTGGTACCGCTGCACACGCTGCCGCGCACCTCTTCCGGCAAGCTCTCGCGCAGCGGCACGCGCCTGGATTTCCTCAAGCGGAACGGACTGGAGGAATCGGAAGTCCTGCCGCGCGACCTGGTCAACCGCACGCCGCATACCCGGGCGCTGAACCAGGCGGGCTAGCGGCAACAGCCACCCCGGAATCAATGCGCGGACGGCTGAAGTCATCCGGCGATGCTCGGAATTCTCATGGATTCGCATACACGCTTCGGTTCCTGCGCGCCCCCGGCCACGTTCGGCCGTCCGATCGCTTCTTGCCGGGACGACTTCGATTGACATGTCGGTGATCGCCCTGACCGGCGCGACCGGCTTCGTGGGTCGGGCCGCGGTTGCTCGCCTGAGAAAACGCTTTCCCGACACGCAACTCAGGCTGCTGGTCCGGCAACCGGACCGGCGGAAGCTGCCCGGCAGCTTCGCCGGCTGCCGGATCGTCGCCGGCGATCTCGACGATCCCGAGCTCCTGGCCGAACTGGTTCGCGACGTCGACTGTGTCATTCATGTCGCCGCGGCCATCGCCGGCAACCGGGCCGACGATTTCCAGCGCGCCAACGTCGCCGGCACCCGGCGGCTGACCGAAGCCAGCGCGATCCACGCACCCGACGCTCACCTGATCCACCTGTCCTCACTGGCCGCACTTCGGCCGGAGCTTTCCTGGTATGCCGCATCCAAGCGAGCGGCCGAGGAGATCGTGGCCTCCAGTGTTGCGCGCCACTCCATCCTGCGTCCACCCGCGGTATACGGACCCGGCGATCCGGCCCTGGCCGGGTTGTGGCGCATGCTGGCGCGCGGCTGGCTGATTCGTCCCGGGCCGGCCGAAGCGCGCTTTTCGATCTTGCACGTCGACGACCTGGTGGAGAGCATCTGCAGGCTGATCGAACACGACGCCACGGGCCGTACGATGCCGCTGGCGGGACCCCAACCGGAGGAAGGCTGGAGTTGGACCGAAATCGCCCGGGTCGCCCGCGAGCAGTCCGGCCGGACGGTCAGAACCTTCGGGATACCGGCTCCGGCGCTGCGCGTCAGCGCGGCGAGCAGCCTTCTGTTCGCCCGCCTGGCCTCCCGGCGCGCCATGCTGTCGCCGGGCAAGGCGCGCGAACTGCTGCATCCCGACTGGGTCTGCGATAATCTGGCGCTCGAACAGTGCTTGGGCTGGGCCCCGGCGACGCGCCTTGAACGCGCGCTTGGTACCCTGCCAGGATGGAGCGACGCATGACAAACGAGACTGCCCGTGTAGAGCAGGCCATTCGCAATGCCGTGGAGACCGCGTTGCCCCAGATCCGCGAAATCGACTTCGATGCGGCACTCACCAGCGACGTCGGACTGGATTCCGTGCAGGTCATGGACCTGGTGATGGAAATCGAAGATGAACTCGATATCTCGGTTCCGGTAGAGGTGCTTGCCGAAGTGCAGACGCTCAACCAGCTGGCCACCCGCCTGCAACCCATCCTGGAGAGAACTGCGCGATGAGCCTGTTCGACAAGTTTGCGCCGCTTGCCGCGGCGCGCGCAGATCTCGGTGCCCACGGGACGCCGCCGGTCGCCACTCCGATCGAAGACATCATTTCGGCCGCCGAAGGCGTCATCGGCGGCAGGCGCGTGATCCTCGCCGGCACCAACAATTACCTCGGCCTGACGCTGGAGCCGGAAGTGATCGCTTCGGCCCGGGAGTCGCTGGAGCACTTCGGCACCGGCACCACCGGATCGCGCATGGCCAACGGCAGTTATCACGCGCACGCATCGCTGGAGCGTGAACTCGCCGCAGCCTATGGCTGGCCTTCCGCGATGGTGTTCTCCACCGGCTACCAGGCCAACCTGGGCAGTATCGCGACGCTGGCCGGCAAGGACGACTTCCTGCTGCTCGACAGCGATTCGCACGCCAGCATCTACGACGGCGCCCGGCTCGGCGCTGCGCAGACCATCGTATTCCGGCACAACGACCCGGCCAACCTCGATCGCCGCCTGACGCGCCTGGGCAGCGACGCCAGCCGTGCGCTGATCGTCGTCGAGGGGCTTTATTCCATGCTCGGCGACCAGCCGCCGCTGGCCGATTTCGTGGAAGTCAAGCGCCGCCACGGGGCATGGCTGCTGCTCGACGAGGCGCACTCGTTCGGCGTATTCGGGGCCACGGGCCTGGGCCTGGCCGAGGCGCACGGGCTTCTGGACGACGTCGACTTCGTGGTCGGCACCTTTTCGAAGAGTCTCGGCGGAATCGGCGGATTCTGCGCCAGCCCGCACGCGGAGCTGGAACTGATGCGGCTGGCGTCTCGGCCTTACATCTTCACCGCCTCGCCTTCCCCGGCGGTCATCGCCGCGACGCGCACCGCCCTGGCGCGGGTCGTGGCCGGCAGCGGCCTGCGCCAACGCCTTTGGAATAACATCGACAAGCTCTACGATGCACTCGACAGCTTCGGCTATCGGCTGGGCAGCGACAAGCCCGGGCCGGTCGCGGCCATCATCCTGCCCGACCGCGAAAGCGCGCTGGCCCATTGGCGCGGACTCCTGGAAAACGGCGTATACGCCAACCTGATGGTGCCGCCGGCCACGCCCAAGGGCCTGAACCTGCTGCGCATCAGCCTGAGCGCGGCGCACACGCCCGAGCACATGGACCGGATCATCCAGGCCTTCGGACAGCTGCAAAAGGCGGCCTGAAAACTCGATCATGCGTGCGTCGTCGGTACGCCAAACCGAAAGACGTCGTTCGGGTTTTTGGGGGCCTTCCCGGAACGCCGCGGACCGGGGATGACTGCGTGTCGGAAGATTCGTTCCCGACATTGCCCCGACGCGCGGAGCATGTATCCTTGGGCGCTTGACTCGCTTCACGCCGCCGGAAGGAGAACCGACTTGCGTTTGCACCACATGACTCACCGCCCGATCAAGCAATTTTCACTCGCACTGCTTTTCGCGCTGGCCGCGAACGCGCTCGCCGCGCCCGATCTCGAAACCATCATGCAGGATCCGGACTGGATCGGCCCGCCGGTCGAACGGGCCTGGTGGCAGCTCGACGGCAACGCCTATTTCTACCGCGTCAAGCGCAGCGACTCGGATATCCGCGACGTCTACCGCGTAGCAATCGAGAACGGCACGCCGACCCGGCTCGACGCCAGCGCCAAGGCGGAAATCAACGGCCCGGATCCGGTCTACGACCAGGCGCAATCGCGTGCCGTGACGGTGCGGGGCAGCAGTCTGCTCTTGCACGACCTCGAAAGCGCACGCTCGACCCGCCTGTTCAGCGGCACTTCGGCGCCGTCCAACGCGAGCTTCTCGGCCGACCAGCGGCACGTGCAGTTCGAGTCCGACGGCCGCTGGTGGCGCATCGACCTCGACGGCGGTTCGGCCCGGCCGGTGGCCGATCTGCGGTTCGAAGACAATCCCGAGGCCGAGCCCGAAAACGGCCTCGAGGCCGACCAGCTGCGGCTGTTCGAAACCCTGGAACGCCAGCGCCGGCGCAAGGAAGAACGGCACTCCCACCGGATCGAGAATTCGCGCGTCGATCCGGCTCGCGCGCCGGCGCCGTGGTACCTCGGCGACGAATATTCGGCGGCCGATTCCAGCCTCGCGCCCGATGCGCGCTGGATGCTGGTCGTGGTACAGAAGGCCGGCGCAGGCGACGGCAAGTCCGACCACATGCCGCGCTTCGTGACCCGATCCGGCTATGTCGAAATCGAGGATGTCCGCACGCTGGTCGGGCGCGAGCCGGCGGAACCGCACTCGCTGTGGCTGCTGGACCTGGAAACGCGCACCCGTCATGAACTCGACCTGAGCGCGCTGAGCGGACGCGGCGAGGACCCCCTGGCCGAACTGAAAGCGGATCAGGACATCGAGCCGTTCGACGCCGACGACCCGCGTCCGGTGCAGGTGACCGGCATCGAGTGGCATCCGGCGGCCGAGCGGGCGCTGGTGCAAGTGCGCGCCATCGACAACAAGGATCGCTGGACGGCTCTGGTCGATGCTTCCGACCAGAACGTCACGCAGTTGCACCGGCTGACCGATCCGGCCTGGATCAACTGGGCGTTCAACGAATTCGGCTGGGTGCCCGGCAGCGAAACCGCCTGGCTGTTGTCGGAAGAAAGCGGTTACAGCCATCTCTACACCATCGACACCGACGGCCGCAAGCGGCAGCGCACGTCCGGCGAGTTCGAGATTCACGACGTCGATTTCGGCGCCGGCGGCGATTCGGCGCTGCTGATTTCAAACGCCTCTCATCCGACCGAGTACGACCTGTACGCGCTGGACGTCGCAAGCGGAAGCATGGAGCGCCTGACCCGTCTGCGCGGGCTTGAAAGCTATGCACTGCACCCGGCAAGCGGCAACGTGCTGGTGCGCCATTCCGGAAGCTACCTGCCGCCGCAGGCCGCTGTACTCCAGCGCGCCGCCGGCGAGCTGACCGCGGCCACGGATACCCGAACCGACCGATACCGGGCGCTGGATTGGCAGTCGCCGGAATTCGTCGATGTGCCTTCCAGTCACGTCGATGATCCCATCCGGACCAAGTTCTATCCCGCCCGCGGCGATTTCGACGGGGCGCGGCCGGTGGTCGTGTTCGTGCACGGCGCAGGCTACACCCAGAACACGCACCACCGCTTTCCCTACTATTTCCGCGAACAGATGTTCCACAACCTGCTCACCGAGCGCGGTTACCACGTGCTGGACATGGACTATCGCGCCAGCCGCGGATACGGGCGCGACTGGCGTACCGCGATTTACCGCCAGATGGGCACGCCGGAGCTGGAAGACCTGATCGACGGCGTGAGCTGGCTGGTCGACAACCACGATGCCGACCCGGCCCGCGTCGGCGTCTACGGCGGGTCCTACGGCGGCTTCATGACCTTCATGGCGATGTTCAACGCACCCGAGACATTCGCCGCCGGCGCTTCGCTGCGTCCCGTGACCGACTGGGCGCACTACAACCACGGCTATACTTCGAACATCCTGAATACGCCTCAAGTGGACCCCGAAGCCTATCGCCGGAGTTCGCCGATCGAGTTCGCCGAAGGCCTCGAAGGCCCGCTGCTGATCAGCCACGGCATGCTCGACGACAACGTGTTCTACAAGGATTCGGTGCGCCTTGCCCAGCGCCTGATCGAGCTGGAAAAAGAGGACTGGGAACTGGCCTCCTACCCGCTCGAACCTCACGGCTACGTGCATCCGGAAAGCTGGCTGGACCAGTACCGTCGCATCCTCAAGCTGTTCGAGGGTTCGATCGGCGACGGCGAGTGAAGATTGCTCGACAGCTCAAAAGCGAACCACAGATTGCACAGATTCGCGATCTTGTTTTTGAAGTGCTGGTCCGGAAGCGTCCGGATAACAGTGCTATCCGGACAGCGATCAGGAGTTGGCCGATGCCTTAGCGCTGAACCTGTCACCTGGCGCATCGGCGAAAACCGCGTGACGTGTTTACAAACAAAAAATCTCAAATCCAACAGTCTGTGTGAATCTGTGTAATCTGTGCATCGCATTTAACCTGATCCGCGTTCATCTGCGGTAAACAAACACTGGGGCTACTTGATGAAAATTCATGCTTTCGCAATATCGCTGCTGCTCGTGCTGGCACCGTTGTCGAACGCCGAGGCCAGGCCGCTGGATTATCACGACGTGTTCGGGCTTGAATATGCCGACGCACCGGCAATCTCGCCGAACGCGGAACAGCTTGTCTACGTCCGCCACCACATGGATTCGCAGACCGACCGCAACCTCGGCCAGCTCTGGCTGATCGATCTGGACTCCGGTCGGCAGCAGCCGCTGACCGAAGGCGAAGGCAGCTTCGGCAGCCCGGTCTGGGCGCCGGACGGCGCGCGCATCGCGTTCACCGGCCACGACGGCGACGGCGAGTCGCAGCTGCACGTGATGTGGCTGGATTCCGGCCGCGTCGCGCGCATCACCCGCGGGCCGCATGCGCCGTCGGCGCCGAGCTGGTCACCCGACGGCAAACGCATCGCGTTCAACCGCTTCGTGCCGGCCGACCCGCCCAGCCTGATCAAGCCGCTCGAGGCACCGGAAGGTGCCGACTGGGCGCCGAAACCGACGGTCATCGACCGCCCGGTATTCCGTCTCGACGCCCGCGGCTTCCTGCCGCATGGCCAGACCCAGCGCTTCGTGGTGCCGGCCGACGGCGGCCCGGCGCGCCAGATCACCGACGGGCCCTACCCGAACAACGGCCCGGCCGAATGGACCGCGGACGGTGGCGCCCTGATTTTTGCGGCAACCCGTCGCGACGACTGGGAACTGGAAAGCCGCGATACCGAGCTGTACCGGTTCGATCTCGAATCAAACGAAATCCGGCCACTGACCGACCGCTACGGGCCGGACCAGTCGCCGGCCATCAGCCCGGACGGCGAACGCCTGGCGTGGCTGGGCTTCGACGACGAACTGATGAGCTATACCAACACCGATGTCTGGCTGATGTCGATCGACGGCGGCGCGCCCGAGAACCTGACCGACGACCTGGACCGCAACGTCGACAAGCTGGTATGGGCTGACGACGGGCGCTCGCTGTACATCGGCTATTCGGACGAAGGCACCGGCGTGGTCGAGCGCTTGGACCTGAACGGCAGCCGCACCCGCATTGCCGACGACCTGGGCGGCACAACCCTGGGCCGACCCTACGCCAGCGGCGACTTCGACGCCGGCGGCGGCACGCTGGTGTTCACGCACAATTCCGCATCGCGGCCGGCCGACCTGGTACTGGTCGAAAACGGAGAACGACGCGCACTCACCGACATGAATGCGGAGTTGCTGGCCAACCGCGAGCTGGCCCGGGTCGAGGAGATCGAGTACCGGTCCAGCCACGACGGCCTGGAGATCGAGGGCTGGGTCGCCTACCCACCGGACTACGAGCCCGACCGGCGCTATCCGCTGATCCTGGAAATTCACGGCGGCCCGTTCGCCGATTACGGCCCGCGCTTTTCCATGGAGGTCCAGCTGATGGCCGCCCGGGGTTACGTGGTGCTGTATACCAACCCGCGCGGTTCGACCAGCTACGGCACCGAATTCGCCAATGCGATCCACCACGACTATCCCGGCGACGACTACCACGACCTGATCTCGGGGGTCGACTACCTGGTCGAGCGCGGCGTCGCCGACCCGGAACGGCTCTATGTGACCGGCGGCTCCGGCGGCGGCGTACTCACCGCCTGGATCGTCGGCAATACCGACCGGTTCCGCGCCGCGGCCGTGGTCAAGCCGGTGATCAACTGGACCAGCTTCGTGCTGACCGGCGACCTGACGCCGTTCTTCCACAAGTACTGGTTCCCGGCCCTGCCGTGGGAGGCGCCGGAGCATTATTTCGAACGCTCGCCGCTGTCCAGGGCCGGCAACGTGGAGACGCCGACCATGGTCATGACCGGCGAGGCCGACTGGCGTACGCCGATGTGGGAATCCGAGCAGTTCTACCAGGCGCTCAAGCTCAGGGGCATCGACACGGTGCTGGTGCGCATCCCGGAAGCCCCGCACGGCATCGCCGCGCGCCCCAGTCAGCTGGTGACCAAGGTCCGGCACATCCTGGCCTGGTTCGAGCGCTATTCCGACGACTGACAAGCGGTGCAGGGATCGACACGGATATCGCTGACCTGACCCGCTGAACCACCCTCGTGCGGGCCCGCCTTGGCGGCCGGGCATTCTGGTTCTTTTCGAAGGTACTCTGGCCTGCGGATCATCGACACGCCGCGTATATCGATCAAAAAAGACAAACAAAAAAATCGGCGCCAATCTGTGTAATCTGTGTTCAGGCTTTCACGATTCTGGGTTTGCAAACAGCGATGAACGTACTGATCACCGGCAACTCGGGCGGTCTCGGACTGGGTCTGACCAAAACCCTGCTCGAGCGCGACGCGATTGTCTGGGGCATGAGCCGCAGCGGCTGCCCCGTACACGACAACGACGGTCTGCGCGACCGGCGCTTCGACCTCTCCAACCTCAACACGCTGCCCGAGGCGCTGGAACGCCTGTTGTCGGACTGCCTGCGGCTGGACCTGGTAGTGCTCAACGCCGGCATCCTCGGCAAGATCCACGAGATTTCCGAGACCGACGTGCACGACCTCGAGCACATGATGCGCATCAACGTGTGGTCGAACAAGGTGATTCTCGACTGGATCATCGAGCGCCAGCTGCCGGTGGAGCAGATCCTGGCCATCTCCTCGGGGGCAGCGGTCAACATGAACTACGGCTGGGGCGGCTACTCGCTCTCCAAGGCCTGCCTGAACAACCTGGTCGAGCTCTATGCCCACGAAATGCCCGACAGCCACCTGACCGCGCTGGCACCCGGGCTGGTCGACACGGCCATGCAGGACTACCTGTGCGGCGAAGTCGACAGCGAGGAATTTCCGTCTGTGCAGAAACTCAAGGATGCACGCGGCACCGACGCCATGCCGGGCCCGGACCAGGCCGCCGGGATGATCCTCGACCTGCTGGCCGAACTGCGCAAGGGCGAGAGCGGGCAGTTCGTGGACGTGCGCAAGCTGGGTGATCATGGATAACCGCGCCTGACCGGGAACGGGGTCTCAGCAACCCTTCTGGCTGGCAACCTCTACACCGGATTCGGCGTGCATCGATCGCTGAAGGCCTCGCCACGCGTCGAACGGAAGCGATCGATGCCCGCCGGATCCTCTGTCTGCACCGAGCCCGAAGTTTCGAAGGCGTACGGACCGCCCCGATTACCGACCCATAACGGAAGACGTCTGGCGTGGCGTGGTCCGGCACCGGTTCGCGTACTTATGAAAAGAACCATTGTCGGTTGACTCAAGGGAGCAGACGCAAAAATGATGGACTTCAAGATCGGCGAAATCTTCTCGCTCATGGCCAGGACCCTGCCGTTCCTGGCATTCCGGTTCCTGGTCTATTTCGGCATTACCCTGGCCTACGTCCTGATTACCGGCGTCGGCGCCGGCCTGGGCTACGGCATCGGCACCGTCGGGGGCGAAGCCGAGGCCGGCGGCCTGTGGGGCGGGCTGGTCGGTTTCGGGGTTGCCGGGGCCATCATGTACTTCATCCGCGAATACCTGCTGTACCTGGTCAAGGCCGGCCATATCGCGGTCCTGGTCGAACTGATGGACGGCAAGGAAATTCCCGGCGGCAAGGGCCAGATCGACTATGCCCAGGGCATCGTGCGCGAACGCTTCGCGCAGTCCTCGGTGCTGTTCGGCGTCGATCAGCTCATCAAGGGCGTGCTCAAGGCCTTCAACCGGGCCTTTTTCACCATCGCCAATTTCGTACCGATCCCCGGGATTCAGGGCCTGGTGAAATTCATCAACACGGTCGTCAACCTGTCGCTGACCTATCTCGACGAGGTCATCCTGGCCTACAACATCAAGATCCATGCAGACAACCCGTGGGCCGCCAGCCGCACCGCGCTGGTGCTGTACGCGCAGAACTACAAGGCCTTCCTGAAAAACGCGTTCTGGCTGGCCTTCATCATCTGGGGCCTGACTTTCCTGGTCTTCCTGCTGATCCTGGCGCCGGTCGCCGGGCTGGTCTCGCTGTTCCCGGGCGCGGCCGGTCCGCTCGCGCTGATCATCGCCGTGGTGTTCGCCTGGGGCATCAAGCAGGCGGTGATCGAGCCGATCGGCATGACCGCACTGATGCAGGTGTTCTTCACGGTCACCGAAGGCCAGCAGCCCAACCCGGAATGGGAAGGCAAGCTGGACCAGGCCTCGAAGAAATTTGCCGAGATCAAGAAAAAGGCTTCGGACTGGGGCGACGCAACGGAATCCGACTCCGCGCAGCCGGATCGGCCGGTCGATGACCCGGCATCCGCTGGCTGATTTACGCGGGTAACCGCGAAACTTTCCGTCCCGCCGCCTTCGCCCCGCCGGCGAAGGCGGCAAACCTTCGAATCCGGTCGCGCCCGCCTGCAGCGTGACCAGGATCAGACCCGTACCGCAAATTTGTTTTATCCTTGTCGGCTTTGCATCCGCCAAGACCGGCGCCCGACTGCATGAACTTTCTCCACAGCCATTGCCTCGCTTTCATTGTGCTGCTTCTGTTGAAGAGCGCCGCCATTTCGGCACAGTCGACGAACCCGCCGGAGCCCGAAGCCAGCGACGACACGGTCCGCTATCCGGCCGCGTTTTTCAGTACCTACCAGCCGATCAGCGCCCGCGACATGGTACGCCAGGTGCCGGGCTTCCAGATCAGCAACGGCGACGGCAGTCGCGGGTTCGGCGGCGCGGCCGGCAACGTCCTGATCAACGGTGAGCGTCCCAGCAGCAAGCAGGACCCGGTTTCGGCCATTCTCGAACGCATCCCGGCCGCGCGGGTCGAACGCATCGACCTGATTCGCGGCAATACCGGCAGATACGATGCCGGCGGCCAGTCGGTCATCGTCAACGTCATCCTCGATACGGCCGGCCGGTCATGGAACTGGGACGCAACGCTGGAGCAGGATCTCGACAGCGGTTCGCCGACGCCGAGCGCGAGCGTCTCGCTGATCGACCGGGCCGGCCGCACAAGCTGGGGCGCCGGAATTTCGGCCCGCAAGTCTTTTTTCGGAAACACGATTGAAGAGCGACTTTTCGTGCAGGGCCTGCCGGCCGAGGACCGCGACGAATTCGAGCGCACGCGCCGTCATACCGTCCAGCTCAATGCCAACAGCGCCACGACCTTCGGGGGCACGACGCTGCGTCTCAACGCCGAGGTCCAGTACCAGGAAAGCGACTTTCTGGAGCGCTCTCGACGCACGCCGCTGGCCATGCCCGAAGATGTGTTCAATCTGAACCGGGCATCCGACGACGGCGAGCTGGAATTCGAGATCGGCGGCGACCTGGAATGGTCCCTGGCGCCGGCCTGGGACGCGAAAGTCATTGGCCTGCATCGAAGCGAAATCGAAGATGACGAAAATCGCGAGCTGCTCATCGCCGACCCGCTGCCGGAAAACCTTCGCCGCAAGTCCATCCGAGACACGACTGAAAGCGAATCGATCGGGCGCTTCGAACTGGACTGGTCGGCGCTGGAGCAACACCTGCTCGAGTTCGATATCGAAACCGCTCTGAATTCGCTGGACAACGCGCTGGTACTGCTTGTCGACGACGACGGCGAGCTGATTCCGGTCGACGTCCCGGGCGCCAACAACCGGGTCGAGGAACTGCGCGGCGACGTCCAGCTGCGCGATACCTGGCAGCTGGGCGATTTCAGCCTCGAGTCGGCGCTGGGCGCGGAAGCCTCCCGCATCAGCCAGAGCGGCGAAGGCACGCCCGACCAGGATTTCTTTTTCATCAAGCCTTCGCTGACACTCATCCATGCGCCCGATTCAAGCCAGCTCAACCGGATCAGCCTGGCGCGCGAAATCGCCCAGCTGAATTTCGGCGACTTCGTCAGTTCGACCAATTTTTCCGACGACGACATCGATCGCGGCAACCCGGACCTGAAGCCCCAGCAAACCTGGGCGGCGGAGGTCTCGACCGAACGCAGGTTCGGCGAAGTGGGCGTTGCCAAGCTGACCGCTTTCCACGACTGGGTCACCGACGTACAGGACCTGTTGCCGATCGGCGACCGGTTCGAGGTGCCCGGCAACATCGGCGACGGCCGGCGCTGGGGACTGGAGGCCGAAGGCACCATCCCGCTGGACGCCTTCGGCATGAAACAGGCCAGGGTCGATCTCGAGGCGCGCTGGGCGGATTCATCGGTGACCGATCCGGTCACCGGCGCGGACCGCCGGTTTTCAGGCCAGCGAAGTTACGCGCTGGAAGGCGAGCTGCGCCAGGACCTCGTCGATATCGGCTGGGCCTGGGGAATCGAGTCCGACTACGTGGATCGCGCGGTGCGATTCGAGCTCGACGAACTGGACATCGACGACCGCGGCGTGGACGTGGAAGCCTTCATCGAGACCACCCGCTATTTCGGCGTGAAAATGCAGCTGACGATACAGAATCTGCTGAACCGCGAATTCCTGCGCGACCGCACCGTGTTCGATGGCCCGCGCGGGTCCAGTCCAGTGCAGTTCAGGGAAGTCCGCGACCTGCGCCGTGGTCGCTCGGTGCGGCTTTCGGTCAGCGGCGCGTTCTGACGTGCGCCCACCAGGGAACCTGCTGGGATATCAGTGGCCAAGCTCCCGAATCGAGGTCGGCAGCGGCACCGACTCCCCGCTCTTCTTGTCGATCCACACCAGGGTGACGGTCGCGTCGGCAAAAAGCACCGGCTTTTGCTTGTCGTCCCGGGGTACCGAGCGGATTTCGCTGCCCAGCTTGATGCTGGACCGTCCCGGCGAATCCGGCTTGAGCGTCACGGCAATTCGTGCCGGCCAGTGAATCGGCCGCCGATAGTTGATATTGATGTTGGCCACGATGGGCCCGGCGTCGCCCTCCTGCCAGTGGCACGGCACCGAGCTCATCCACTCGCTGCGGCACTGTTCCAGATAGGCGAGGAATACGGCATTGTTGACGTGACCGAATGAATCGACATCCCCCCAGCGGACATCAAGCTCGACCCTGAATTCCGACATATGCGACTCGCTTCAAATGCTGTTGCGACAAGGGCAGTCATTGTAATCCTTTCCGCGCGAAGCCGAGAAACAGCAAAACCCTCGTTGATCCACGGATGAGACTCAACCCGCCTTGCGCGGTTTGCGCGCCAGGCCCGGCATGCCGGCGAGGTACTGGCCGGTGTAGGAACCCTTCTCGCGCGCGAGCTGTTCCGGCGTGCCGGTGGCGATGATCCTGCCGCCGCGCACGCCGCCTTCGGGTCCCAGGTCGATCACCCAGTCGGCGGTCTTGATCACGTCCAGATTGTGCTCGATCACCACCACCGTGTTGCCGTCATCGCGCAGCCGATGCAGCACGGCGAGCAGATGCTTGATGTCGTGAAAATGCAGTCCAGTGGTCGGTTCGTCGAGGATATAAAGCGTATTGCCGGTATCGCGCTTGGAAAGCTCGCGCGCCAGCTTGATGCGCTGGGCCTCGCCGCCGGACAGCGTGATCGCCGACTGGCCCAGCGTAATGTAGCTCAGGCCCACATCCATCAGCGTCTGCAGCTTTCTGGCCACCGCCGGCACCGGCTCGAAGAACGCCAGCGCGTCCTCCACGGTCATCTCCAGCACCTCGCTGATGTTCTTGCCCTTGTAGGTCACCGTCAGCGTTTCGCGATTGTAGCGCTTGCCGTGGCAGACATCGCAGGGCACGAAGATGTCGGGCAGGAAATGCATTTCGACCCGCACCATACCGTCGCCCTGGCAGGCTTCGCAGCGTCCGCCCTTGACGTTGAACGAGAACCGGCCCGGCTTGTAGCCGCGCGAACGCGCTTCCCGGGTGCCGGCGAACAGTTCGCGGATCGGCGTGAACAGACCGGTGTAGGTCGCCGGATTGGAGCGCGGCGTGCGGCCGATCGGGCTCTGATCGATATCGACCACCTTGTCGAACAATTCCAGCCCGGCGTGGCGCTCGAACGGCGCCGGGTTTTCCGAGGCGCCGTTGAGCTCGCGCGCCAGCAGCTTGTACAGCGTGTCGTTGATCAGCGTCGACTTGCCCGACCCGGACACGCCAGTGACGCAGACAAACAGGCCGGCCGGAATTTCCACGTCCACCGAATCCAGGTTGTTGCCGGTCGCGCCCTCCAGGCGAAGCATCTTCTTCCTGTTCGGCTTGACGCGCCGGGGCGGTATTTCGATCCGCTTGCGACCGGACAGGTAATCGCCGGTCAGCGATTGTTCGCACTCGAGCACCCCGTCGGGCGGACCGGAATAGACGATGCGCCCGCCGTGCACGCCCGGGCCCGGCCCGATATCGACGACATGGTCGGCGGCCCGGATGGCCTCCTCGTCGTGCTCGACGACGATCACGGTATTGCCCAGGTCTCTCAGCCGCACAAGGGTCTCGAGCAGGCGTCCGTTGTCGCGCTGGTGCAGGCCGATGGAAGGTTCGTCGAGCACGTACATCACGCCCACCAGGCCGGCGCCGATCTGACTGGCCAGCCGGATGCGCTGTGCCTCGCCGCCCGAAAGCGTATCGGCCTGGCGATCCAGGGTCAGGTAATCCAGCCCGACGTTGACCAGGAAAGTGAGCCGTTCCCGGACCTCCTTGAGAATTCGCCCGGCAATTTCACCGCGCCACCCGGCCAGCTCGAGTCCATCGAAGAATGCCAGGCACTGCTCGATCGACCACGCCGAAATCTCGGGCAGCGACCGTTCGGCGATGAACACGTTGCGCGCCGCGGCGTTCAGGCGCTGGCCGTGGCACACCGGGCACGGCTGTTCGGAGATGTAGCGCGACAGTTCCTCGCGCACGATCCTGGAATCGGTTTCGCGGTAGCGCCGCTCGAGGTTGGGAATGATGCCGACGAAGGGATGCTTGCGCGACTGCGCGCCGCCGTCGGAAAAATAGCGGAAGCTGATCTTCTCGCTGCCGCTGCCGTGGAGGATCACTTCGCGCACGTGTTCGGGCAGCTCGCCGAACGGCGTTTCGGGATCGAAATCGTAGTGCCGGCCCAGCGACTGGACCATCTGGAAGTAATAGGCATTGCGCCGGTCCCAGCCGCGAATCGCGCCGCCGGCCAGGCTGAGCTCCGGATTGCCTACCACCCGGCCGGGATCGAAGAACTGCTTGTGGCCCAGGCCGTCGCACGCCGGGCACGCACCGTTGGGATTGTTGAACGAGAACATGCGCGGTTCCAGCTCCGGCAGGCTGTAGTCGCATACCGGACAGGCGAATCGCGCCGAAAACAGGATTTCGGCCAGAGCGGGATCTGCATCCGCCGGATCGCGGTCGGGAGCAGGCATCGGCGCGATCACCGCGAGGCCGTCGGCCAGCGCGAGCGCGGTTTCCAGGCTTTCGGCCAGCCGCTGAGTCAGGTCGTCACGCACTTTGAAGCGGTCCACCACCGCTTCGATGGTGTGCTTCCGGCGCAGTCCCAACGCCGGCAAATCACCGTCGAGATCGTAGACTTCACCGTCGATGCGCGCCCGGATGAATCCCTGCGCGCGCAGGTCACGCAACAGATTGACGTGCTCGCCCTTGCGGTTGCGCACCACCGGCGCGAGCAGCATCAGCCGCGTGCCCTCGGGCAGATTGAGCACCGTGTCGACCATCTGGCTGACGGTCTGCGCGTCCAGCGGCTCGCCGTGGTCCGGACAGTGCGGGGTGCCGACGCGGGCGAACATCAGCCGCAGGTAGTCATGGATTTCGGTCACCGTGCCGACGGTCGAGCGCGGATTGTGACTGGCCGCTTTCTGCTCGATGGAGATCGCCGGGCTCAATCCCTCGATGTGATCAAGGTCCGGCTTCTGCATCATCGAAAGAAACTGGCGCGCATAGGCCGACAGCGACTCGACATAGCGCCGCTGGCCCTCGGCGTAGATGGTGTCGAACGCCAGCGACGACTTGCCCGAACCCGACAGGCCGGTGAACACGATCAGCTTGTCGCGCGGCAATTCGAGATCGATATTGGCGAGGTTGTGCGTGCGCACCCCGCGGATGATGATCTTGTCCAAGACAGGCCCTGCAGTTTGCGAGGAATCCAACACTCGACTATACCCTGCCGCGTGAATTACGCGCAAACAGGGCAGACGAATGGAGAATCTATGCCGGCGACCGCGTCCGAGCTTTCGGCGCAGCGCAGAAGTTCAACCGCTATCGTCGGGCAGCGACCACTGCCAGATCCGCATCGGCGGAATATTGAGCGGTACCGGCGCCGACCTGAGCGGCGGGCCGAATACGCTATCGGCCAGCCGGGCGACTTCGGCGCGAAACTGGTAGGCGACGAATACGCCATCGGCCGAGAGACTGTCGCGCACTGCCTCCAGGATGGCCGTGCCCACCGACTTCGGCATGGTCGAGAACGGAATCCCCGATATGACGACGTCGGCCTGGCTCAGGCCATGCTGCTGCAGAATCTCGGCGAGGTCGGCCGCGCTCCCGGTGTGCGCGACCAGGCGCGGGTCGTCGATGGCAGAGACGATTTCAGTGAACGCCGGATCCACGTCGATGGCCACCAGGCGCGCATCGGGGCGCATGGCGGCCAGCAATGCGCGCGTCGTGCCACCCGTACCCGGCCCGAGTTCCACGACCACACGCGCATCGTCGAGCGCCGAGAATTCGATGATCCTGCGTTCCATGAAACGCGAGCTCGGGATGATCGATCCCACCTGTCGGGGATCCTTCAGGAAACCGCGAAAGAAATCGATGCTCTTGTTGGTTCTGGTCCGCTCGCGATGCTGCGTTTTTTCCAAACCGGAATCTCGAGTGAAATGAATACCGCCGCCGCCGTCGACTGCGTTCGCCTATTGTAACTTGACTCTGGCGCCAGGGAGAAACGCTGCAGACAGCACTTTTGGCGGACCGGCGCGCTGCAAGAGAAAAACTTTTTTCTTTTCCTGGATGACGGCGTGTTCCGGGACGCTTTCTGTGCATCGATTCACTGCCGGATGCTGTGCTCCCAGCCGGCATCATGGATTCGAGTCGTCTTCGTCCTGACCGTCTTCCACCGACTCGCCCGGTCCGGGCTTCAACCGCCCGCGCCCCTTCAGCGCCTCGCGCAGCACCCATTCGATCTGGGCGTTGAGCGAGCGCAGGTCGTCGTCGGCCCAGCGCTGCATGGCCTGCATCACCGGCTCGCTCAACCTCAGCGCGAAAGGCTTCTTTTTTGCCATTCCGGATCGGTTCACGGTCAATGCCGTCGGTATCGATCACCGTCCGGGTCGGCACGCGACACAACCGGCAGAGGCGCTCGTATTTTGGACTTACGCATGATTCGGCTCCCGGCACCAATTCAGGAAAATATCAATCTGATATTATCATGTCAACCCAGGTCCGGCTCCGGCCTTGTCGCTGCATATTGACCTTGACGCCGAAAGCCGGTAACATTCCCGCTCTTAAGTTTCAATGTATCGTTCTGGAGCCCAAAAATCATGTACGCGGTATTCAAGACCGGCGGCAAGCAGTACAAGGCCGCGCCCGGCGAAATTGTTCGAGTCGAGAAACTGGACGCAGAAGACGGCGCTTCGGTCGAGCTTGACGAAGTCCTGATGGTCGCCGACGGCGACGACATCCGGGTCGGCGCGCCGACCGTCGATGGCGGAAAGGTGACCGCCGAGGTCGTCCGTCACGGGCGCGGCGACAAGGTTCGCATCATCAAGTTCAAGCGCCGCAAGCACCACATGAAGCAGATGGGCCACCGTCAGTACTACACTGAAATCAAGATTACCGGTATCGAGGGCTAATCAGATGGCACATAAAAAAGCAGGCGGCTCTACACGCAACGGCCGCGATTCGAACCCCAAGTTCCTCGGCGTCAAGCGCTATGGTGGCGAACGCGTCGACGCCGGCAATATCCTGGTCCGCCAGCGCGGCACGCGCTTCCATGCCGGCGACAACGTCGGCGTCGGCCGCGATTACACGCTGTTCGCCCTGGCCGACGGCAAGGTGGTGTTCCGCGAGCGCGGCAAACCGGCGCGCAAGTTCGTCTCGATCGAACCGGCCGAGTAAGCCGTTCCCACAACCGGACCCCGAAAAGCCGGCCCCGCGCCGGCTTTTTGCTGTTCCCAAAACCGATCCACGGATTGCACGAATCGACACAGATCGGTTGCGCGCGACGGAAACAGTTGCTGAAGGCTCTGAAGCCGCTACTACACGGTTGAGGGACGACCAGGAACCTCTGAATGACTCTGCGCACACGTCGCGCACAGGAATTCCCACAGGCTTCTCAAATCTTTTCTCTGTGTGAATCTGTGTAATCTGTGGACAGATTCCGACTTTCAGGTCACCTGCCCATGAAATTTGTCGACGAAGCACGCATCGAAGTCCGCGCCGGCAAGGGCGGGCACGGCTGCGTGAGCTTCCGGCGCGAGAAGTACATCCCCAAGGGCGGCCCCGACGGCGGCGACGGCGGCGACGGCGGCAGCGTGTGGCTCGAAGCCGACCCGGGCCTGAACACACTGGTCGATTTCCGCCATGCCCGGCTGTTCCAGGCGCGCAACGGCCAGCCCGGCCAGGGGCGCCAGCGCACCGGAAAATCGGCCGAGGACATCCTGGTGCGCGTGCCGCTGGGCACGATCGTGCGCAACGTCGAAACCGACGAGCTCATCGGCGACCTGACCGAGCCCGGACAACGCCTGCTGGTGGCAACCGGCGGCACCGGCGGCAAGGGCAACATCCATTTCAAGTCCTCGGTCAACCAGACGCCGCGCCAGTTCACCGAGGGTACCCCCGGTGAGGCGCGCGAACTGCACCTGGAACTCAAGGTGCTGGCTGACGTGGGCCTGCTCGGGTTCCCCAACGCCGGCAAGTCCACCCTGATTGCGTCGGTCTCCCGGGCCCGGCCCAAGGTGGCCGACTATCCGTTCACGACCCTGCATCCCAACCTCGGCGTGGTTCGCCTGGGACCCGGCCGCAGCTTTGTGATCGCCGACATCCCCGGCATCATCGAGGGCGCCGCCGAGGGCGCCGGCCTGGGCCACCGATTTCTCAAGCACCTGCAGCGCACCGGCCTGCTCCTTCACCTGGTCGAGGTGCAGCCGGTCGACGGCAGCGACCCGGCCGAACAGGTCCGCGCGCTCGAACGGGAACTGGAACGCTTCGATCCAGGGTTGATGGCGCGGCCACGCTGGCTGGTGATCACCAAGATCGACCAGCTCGCCGAAGACGAAATCGATCCCGCCGTGGAGCGCATCATCGACGGCCTGGGCTGGAATCGACCCTGGTTCGCAATCTCTTCGGTGTCCGGAGCCGGCCTCAAATCCCTCGTCTCGAAAATCGCGACGGTCCTGGGCCGGACCTGACGCGGGGGCTTTGCGAATCCCGCTTCCGGGCAATGGAAAATTCGGCGACCGGCCGGCTTGAGCTTGCTTCGCCGATTGCTATACTGCGGGTGCTGGAAAGATCGCTGGATGCATTCCAGGGGGAGCGAACGACCATCGATTCTTGGAGCCGCCGATTGACCCCGGCGCGGCGACGTGTGATCGACACGCTGCTCGACGAACTTCTCGCACTGTCGGATACCGAATGCGATCAGCGGATGCGCGAAATCGCGCAGCGCCACCCGCGCGTGCACGCCTGGCTGGAACGGCTGGTCGAGGCTTCCAGTCATCCGACTTCATTTCTGGAGTCGCTGTTCGAGCGCGCCGGCGATGCCGCCGTTTCGGACCTGGAATTTCAGCGCGGCGCGCTCCCGCCCGGGACCCGCATCGGCGACTGGCGACTGACCGAACCGGCGGGCGCCGGCGGCATGGGGCTGGTGTACCGGGCCGAACGCGCCGACGGCGCATTCGAAATGACCGCGGCGATCAAATTCATTCGTTCGCCCGGCGACCCGCTGATGGCCGAGCGCCTGGCCCTGGAGACCCGGTTGCTGGCGCGCCTGGATCACCCGAACATTGCGCGCATCCTGGACGGCGGCACGCTGCCCGACGGCCAGAACTACCTGGTCATGGAGTGGATCGAGGGCGAAGACCTCGCCCGATGCCGCCGGCGACACGGTGCAGCGCTCGAGGCCTGCCTCCCGACCTTCGTCGAGATCGCCGAGTCGGTCGCACATGCCCACCAGCGCCAGGTCGTGCACGGCGACATCAAGCCGTCGAACATCCGGATTGCCAGTGACGGTCGGCCCCGACTGCTCGATTTCGGGGTTGCCCGATTGATGTCCGGGGATTCGGACCCGGCCCGGCGCAGTACCGCCCTTACGCCCGCATTTTCAGCACCGGAGCAACTCGCCGGCAGTCCGGCTTCGACCCAGAGCGACATCTACGCGCTGGGCGCATTGCTGCGCTGGATGCTCACCGGCAGTCCCGGCGGACAGGCCCGGCCGGTCAAGCCCGCCGAACTCGGCATGCCGCGGCAGGCCGCACTGGCGGCGGTCATCAACAAGGCTTCGGCCGGCGATGCCGAGCGGCGCTACGGTTCGGTACCCGAACTCGTCAACGATATCCGCGCGCTGCTGGAGACAAGGCCGGTTTCGGCCATGCGCTATTCGACCGCGGGCCGGATCGGCCTGTGGGCGCGCCGTCATCGCCTTGCCGCCGCACTCGCAAGTCTTGCACTGGTGGCAGTGACCGGGGCCATTGCAGGCGTCTCGTGGCAGGCACGCATCGCTGCGGCGGAACGCGATGCTGCGCGGTTCGAGGCCGACCGATCCACGATGTTGCGCGAACAGCTCGTGCTGCTGTTCCGCGAGGTCGGACGCAACAGTAGCGAGGAAGATCTCTCCACCCGCAAGCTCCTGACCGAAAGCGTGCAAATGGCCGAGCGGCTGCACGCCAACGATCCGCAAATGCTGGCTTCGATCAAGGCGCTTCTGGGCGAAATCCATATCGCAATGGACGATTTTGCCGGCGCCGAACCCCTGCTGGCTTCGTTCGTCAACCACAAGCCCAACCTCGCCTCACCAATCATGCAGGCCATCGTGCGCGCCGACCTGGCCCAGATTCGCCTGCGCCAGGGCCAATCCGAATCGGCCGCGGCGCTGACCGAAAGCGCGCTGGAAACCCTGCGCGAAAGCCCGGCCCGGAATATCGAACGCATCGCCGAGGTACTGCAGATCCGCGGCCAGGCGCTGCGCGGCCTGGGCCAGTGGGACGAGGCTATCGATGCCCTGCGCAAAGCGGTCCGGCTGGCGCGCACACAACCCTACCCTTCGCGCCTGCGCGCGACGGCAGGAAACAACCTGGCCACGACGCTGATCTATGCCGGGAAGGGCGACGCGGCGTTGCCCTATCTGCGCAAGGCGCTTGAAAACTGGCGGGCGCTGGAACTGGCCGACGGATCCGGCGCCTTGACCATCATGGCCAACCTGGCCGGAATCCTGCAGCAGCGAGGCGAGCTGGCCGAGGCCGAGCCGCTATACCGGGAAGCGATTCGCCGCCGGAGCGAGCGCTTCGGCGAATCCGGCGCGCTGGCCGCCGCGCACCTGAACCTGGGCCTGTTGCTGGCAACTCGCCATCGAATAGCGCAAGCGCGCGAACAGGTCGAACACGGCATGGCGATGATCGCCCGCTTCGAAGGACGTGACAGCCTCAATCACGCGCGTGCACAGATGGCGCGTGGACGCGTAGCGCTGGCGGGTAGCGACTTCGAGCAGGCTGAAAATGATCTGGAAGCGGCGCGCAAGCACTTTGAATCGGCCGTGGGGACGGACCACGTGTTCACGGCGATTTCTGAATTCCATGCGGCGCTGGCCGGCGCGCGCGAACACGGCCAGGCGACCCGGCGGCTCGCCGGCGCGGCCGATCTTCTGGAGACACATACGCCGAGCACGACGTCGCATCTGGCTCGGGCATGGTGCGAAATGGCGCAACTCACACTCACCGAGGACCCGGCAAGCGCGCGCCGACTCGCGCGGCGATGCCTGGACTTGAGGCGCGACGAACTGTCGCTGAGCGACTGGAAGATCAGCGAGGCCCGTGCGGTGCTGATGGCTGCGCGCATCGCGGCCGGCGATCGCAGCGCGATTCCAGCGCTGAAAAGCGCCAGAGAAACCCTGGCTGCCGCGCTGGGTTCCGATCATCCGAAGCTGGAATGGTGCGATCGCTGGCTTGCTGGAACGAACGCCTGAGAGCACCGGACACGGGGCCCGGCGCCCGGGATCACATTTTCCGGATGTGCTGCGCGAGGCGGGACTTGTGGCGGTCGGCCTTGTTGCGATGCATCAACCCCTTGCTCACCGATCGGTCGATGGTCGGAACGGCCGCCTTGTAAGCAGCTTCGGCTTCGGCCTTGTCGCCGTCCTTGACCGCGTTGACGACCTTCTTGATCATGGTGCGCACATAGGACCGCTGAGCGGCATTATGCTGTCGATTGCGCTCGGTCTGACGGGCGCGCTTGCGTGCTGATGGGCTATTGGCCACGAATTGCTCCTGAAACTTTTAGATACAACGGGTAATGACAATCAGGTTAATGACAATCGATAATGACAAAAATCAAGCCGTATAGTATCGCTGCTCGAAGCGTTTTAGTCAAGACAAAGCGGCTTCGGATCATCGTCGGAAACACCGGCCGCGCATGAGCCTGCTGCGCTCGATATTTTCGTTTTCAAGCATGACCCTCGTCTCGCGCGTGCTCGGCCTGGTGCGCGACGTGGTGCTGGCGCGCTGGTTCGGCGCCACGGCGGCCACCGACGCCTTCTTCGTCGCGTTCAAGATTCCCAATTTCCTGCGCCGGCTGTTCGCCGAAGGCTCGTTTTCGCTGGCCTTCGTACCGGTGCTGGCCGAGTATCGCGAGCGCGGCGACCAGGCGGCGATGAAGTCACTGGTCGATGCCGCCGCCGGCAGCCTGCTCGCGGTGCTTCTGGGCCTGACCGGCATCGGCATGCTGGCCGCGCACTGGCTGATCGGGATCTTCGCGCCCGGCTTCGCCGACGATCCGGCGCAGCAGACGCTGGCCGCGGAAATGCTGCGGGTGACCTTTCCCTACCTCCTGTTCATCGCGCTGACCGCGCTGTCGGGCGGCATCCTCAATACACTGGGCCGGTTTGCCCTGCCGGCGCTGACCCCGGCGCTGCTCAACGCGAGCCTGATCACCGCCGCGGTGATCTTCAGCCAGCACTTCGCCGAGCCGGTCAAGGCGCTGGCCTGGGGTGTGCTGGCAGCCGGCATCCTGCAGCTGGCCATCCAGCTGCCGGCGCTGGCGCGACACGGCCTGCTGCCGATGCCGCGCCCCGATTTCAAGCACCCTGGAGTCCGCCGCATCATGCGGCTGATGATCCCGACGCTGTTCGGGTCGTCGGTCGCCCAGATCAACCTGCTGTTCGACGTGCTGATCGCCTCGCTGCTGGTAGAGGCCAGCATCTCCTGGCTGTACTACGGCGACCGGCTGATGGAATTTCCGCTCGGCATGTTCGGCGTCGCGCTTTCAGTGGTGATCCTGCCGACGCTGTCGTCGCTGCATGCGCGCAACGACGGTGGACAATTCCGCAATACGCTGGAATGGGCGGTGCGGCTCGGACTGGCCATCGGCCTGCCGGCGGCGGCCGGCCTGGCGGTGCTCGGCGGCCCGACCGCGACCACGCTGTTCCATTACGGCGAATTCGCCGCGCGCGACGTGGAAATGACCGCGCTGGCGCTGGGCGCGTACTGCCTCGGCCTGCCGGCCTTCATCGGGGTCAAGATCCTGGCCCCGGCATTCTTTTCGCGCCAGGACACGCGCACCCCGGTGCGCATCGCCGTGGTGGCACTGGTGGTCAACATGGCGCTCAATGTGCTGTTCGTGGCCGCCATTGCCTGGCAGCTGGCCGGTGATGCATTTTTCGAGGATCCCTGGGCCGCGTTGGCGCTGCAGCCCGGCGCACACGCAGGACTGGCGCTGGCCTCCAGCGTTGCCGCCTGGCTGAACGCCGGCCTGCTGTGGAAAAACCTGGCCCGCCAGGCCCTGGCGCCGGCATTTCCGTGGACCGACCTGGTCCGGATCGCGTCCGCCGTTCTCGTCATGGCGCTGGCCCTGCACTGGCTGGTGCCGCCAACCGTCGAATGGCTGGACATGAGCCTGGCCCGGCGCGTCGCCTGCCTGACCGGCGCAGTGACCGCCGGCGTGCTCGTTTACGCCGCGGTGCTTGCCGCCATCGGCATCCGCCCCTCGACCCTGATGCGCCCGCGCGGCCCGGAATGATTCATCCGCCGATGAACACAGATCAACACAGATCGGATCAAGCCCGATTTTTTTCGGGCGAATCCAATTTTCCCAGACCTTCTTCTCCGGCTACGTGTATCCGAAAGATACGCTGCACGATCTTCGGGCGATCGGAACCGATCTTCCATCCGGCAACGACCTCCAGCCCCGTGCACACCGGGGCGTTAGGCTGTCGGGCACCCGGAGGCTTTTCATCATCTGTGTCCATCTGTGTTCATCTGTGGACCGCTTTTTTGCCCGATCACGAAGGATTTTCATGCAACTGATCCGTCACGTGCCGGCCAGGCTGTCGGACAAGCGCCGGCTGGCGCTGGCCATCGGCAATTTCGACGGCCTGCACCTGGGCCACCAGGCGCTGCTCAACCAGGCGGTAGCCGCCGCGCCGGAATTTCGCCCGGCCCTGTTGTGCTTCGAGCCGCTGCCGCGCACCCTGTTCGCGCCGGACAAGCCGGTGGCGCGCGTGATGAAGCTGCGCGACCGGGTCGAGGTTGCGCAGGCGCTGGGCGTCGAGGTGCTCGCCCAGCTGCGCTTCGATCACGCTTTTTCCAGGCTGTCGCCGGAACAGTTCGCGCGCGACGTCGTTGCCGAAGGCCTCAACGCCGGGCAAGTGCTGATCGGGCCCGATTTTCGCTTCGGCCACAAGGCCGCCGGAGACGTCGCGGCCATGAAGGAATTCGGCGAGCGCTTCGGCTTCGACACCCGCGTGCTCGAGATGGTCGCCGACGACCACGCGGACCGGCGGGTCTCGTCGAGCCGGCTGCGCGAAGCGCTCGCCCGCGGCGACCTGGCCCGGGCCGAGCGGCTGCTGGGCCGCCGCTACGCGATTTCGGGCCGGGTCGTACGCGGCGAGAGCCTGGGCCGCAAACTGGGATTCGCCACCGCCAACCTGCGGGTGGCCGAACCGCCGGCGTTCACCGGCATCGCCGCCGTTCGGGTCGACGGGGCCGGGCTGACGCGACATCCCGGGATCGCCAGCCTGGGCCGCCGTCCAACCGTGGCCGGCCGCAGCTGGCTGCTGGAAGCCCATCTTTTCGATTTCGACGGCGATCTCTATGGAAGGCATCTGCGCGTGCAGTTCGAAGGCTTCATTCGACACGAGGAACACTTCGAGTCGCTGGATGCGATGACCGCGCAGATGCACCGCGACGCCGCGCGGGCAAAAGCCCTGCTTGCGCGCCGCTGAATCGGCGACAATAACGGCTTGTCATGCCGACCGGCCCGCAGCAAAGAACTCATGGACTACAAAGACACCATCAACCTGCCGAAGACGAATTTCCCGATGAAGGCCTCGCTGGCCCAGCGCGAGCCGGAAATGCTCAAGCAGTGGTACGCCGAAGACCTGTACGCAAAGATCCAGCGGCATACCGAGGGACGACCGGCGTTCGTGCTGCACGACGGCCCGCCGTATGCCAACGGCGACATCCATATCGGTCACGCGGTCAACAAGATCCTCAAGGATTTCGTGGTTCGCTCGGCGCTGCTGGCCGGTTATCGCTCGCCCTACGTGCCGGGCTGGGACTGTCACGGGCTGCCGATCGAGCTACAGGTCGAAAAAAAGGTCGGCAAGGTCGGGCACAAGGTCGACGCGCGCACCTTTCGCGCCAAATGCCGCGAATACGCCGGCAAACAGATCGACCGCCAGCGCGAGGACTTCAAGCGCCTGGGCGGCCTGGCCGACTGGAACAATCCCTATGCCAGCCGCGACTTCCGCTTCGAGGCCGACATGTTGCGCGCGCTGGCGCAAATCGTCGCGCGCGGCCACCTCAAGCGCGGCGTCAAGCCGGTGCACTGGTGCTTCGACTGCGGCTCGGCGCTGGCCGAAGCCGAAATCGAATACGCCGACAAGACCTCCACCGCGGTCGATGTCCTTTTCGAAGCGGTCGATCCGGCCGAACTCGCCGCGAAGTTCGGCGTGCCCGGCGCCGACGTGCCGACCGGCGTGGTGATCTGGACCACCACACCCTGGACCATTCCGGCCAACCAGGCCGTGGCGCTGAACGCCGAACTGGACTACGACCTGCTGCAGGCCCGCCACGAAGGCCGTGCCGTACGCCTGGTCGTGGCCCATGAACTGGCCGGGTCGGTGGCCGATCGCTGCGGGCTGAAACAGGTCGAGACCCTGGGCACGGTCAGCGGCAGCGCGCTGGAGCACCTGCGGCTCGAGCACCCGTTCAACGACTACGACGTGCCGGTGATCCTGGGCGAGCACGTGACCACAGAGAGCGGGACCGGCGCGGTCCACACCGCGCCCGGCCACGGCCAGGAAGATTTCGATATCGGCAGGGTCTACGACCTGCCCGTGGTCAATCCCATCGACGGCCGCGGGGTGTTTCTGGAAGATACCCCGGAGGTCGGCGGCGAGTTCGTCTGGAAGGCCAACGACCGGCTGGTCGACATCCTCCGGCAAAAAGGCGCGCTGCTGTGCGCCGAACCGTTCAGCCACAGCTACCCGCACTGCTGGCGCCACAAGACCCCGACCGCGTTTCGCACCACCCCGCAGTGGTTCATCTCCATGGACCAGGCGAATCTGCGCGCCGACGCGCTGGAAGCCATCGACGGCGTGCGCTGGGTGCCCGACTGGGGCAAGGCGCGCATCCGCGGCATGGTCGAGAATCGTCCCGACTGGTGCATCTCGCGCCAGCGCACCTGGGGCGTGCCGCTGGGGCTGTTCATCGACCGCGAAACCCAGCAAGCGCATCCCGATACCGTTGCGATCCTGCAGCGCTTCGCCGACCTGGTCGAGGCCGACGGCGTGGACGGCTGGTACGAGCAGGACATCGCCGAGCGTTTGGGCGTGGACGGCGAGCGCTACGAGCCCGTCCCCGACATCCTGGACGTATGGTTCGATTCCGGCGTTACCCATCACTGCGTGCTCGACCAGCGCGCCGAGCTCGGCCGCCCGGCCGAACTGTACCTGGAAGGCTCCGACCAGCACCGCGGCTGGTTCCAGTCGTCGCTGCTGACCTCGGTGGCCATGCACGGCGAGGCGCCCTACAAGGCCGTGCTGACCCACGGCTTCACCGTCGACGCCGACGGGCGCAAGATGTCGAAGTCGCAGGGCAACGTGATCGCGCCACAGCAGATCATGAAGACGCTGGGCGCCGACATTCTCAGGATGTGGGTGGCCGCGGCCGACTACCGCCAGGAAATGACCGTCTCCGACGAGATTCTCAAGCGCGTGGCCGATGCCTACCGCCGTACCCGCAACACCGCGCGCTTCCTGCTCGGAAACCTGCACGACTTCGATCCGGGCGCCGACGCGCTCGCGGCCGAAGACCTTTTGCCGCTGGACCGCTACGCGCTGGATCTGGCCGCGCGCCTCGACGCCGAGGTCACCGACGCCTACGCCAACTACCGTTTCTGGCAGGTCCATCAACGCGTACACCATTTCTGCTCCATCGACATGGGCGCGTTCTATCTCGACATCATCAAGGACCGGCTCTACACGCTGCCCGCCGACCACCCGGCCCGCCGCTCGGCCCAGACCGCGATGTTCCACGCGCTCGAGGCGCTGGTGCGCTGGCTGGCGCCGATCTGCAGCTTCACCGCCGAGGAAATCTGGCGCGAGATGCCGGCCCGGGAGAACGACACCGTGATGCTGGCGACCTGGTACCGCGAGCTGGCCGAACTCGACGCCGATCGGCGCGCGCGCATCGAGCGACTGCGCGCAGTACGCGACGTGGTCGGCCCCCGGCTGGAAACGCTGCGACGCGAAAAGGCGATCGGCTCGTCGCTGGCCGCCGAGGTCACGCTGGAAGCCGACGGCGTGCTGGCCGCCGACCTGGCCGCGCTGGGCGAGGAACTGCGCTTTCTGCTGCTGACCTCGGAGGCAAGACTCGGCGAGGTCGATACGGCCGACGAGGCCGCCGAAATCGCCGGCTGCACGCTGCGCGTGGCGGTCACGCCCACCGATCGGCCCAAGTGCGTCCGCTGCTGGCATCACCGCGCGGACGTCGGCAGCGATCCGGAACATCCCGAGATCTGCGCGCGCTGCGTCGAGAACGTCACCGGCGGCGGCGAACGCCGCACCTGGGGCTGAGCGGAATGGACAAGGCCCATCCGCGCATGACCCTGCCGCGCTTCGGCGCATGGCTGCTGCTGGCCGCGGTCGTGATCGCGCTGGACCTGTGGACCAAGCACCTCGCGGTGGCCAACCTCGAGTTGTATCGGCCGGTGCCGATCACCGAGTGGCTCAACCTGACGCTGGCCCACAACACCGGCGCGGCGTTCAGCCTGCTGGCCGACGGCGGCGGCTGGCAGCGCTGGTTCTTCATCGTCTTCGCCTCGGCGATCAGCGTTTTCCTGCTGGTCTGGCTTTGGCGGCTGCCGCTGACTGCGCGTGCCCTGCCGGTGGCGCTGATGCTGCTGCTGGGCGGCGCGATCGGCAACCTGGTCGACCGCATCCGGCTCGGCTACGTGATCGATTTCATCGACCTGCATTACAGCAACTGGCACTGGCCGGCGTTCAACGTCGCCGATTCAGCCATCGTGATCGGCGTCATCCTGATGCTGATCGAAAGCATGCTGCCGCCGCGCCGACCGCCGGGAAAATGAGCGTTGTTGGTAAAAAGCATTGTAATCGGGCGCTAAGTGCATGAAAATGTAGGCTCAGGGGACCAGTAGAGGAAGAGAGGAGAAATTCCATGGCGACAACGCGCGAAGAGCTCGAAGTCTTCCTTTGGGAGGGCAAGGACAAACGCGGCAAGGTACTCAAGGGCGAACGATCGGCGCGCAACCAGACGCTGATCCGGGCCGAACTGCGCAAGCAGGGCATCACCCCATCACGCGTGCGCAAGAAGCCCAAACCACTGTTCGGCAGCGGCGGCAAAACGATCAAGCCGCGCGACATCGCGATCTTCACCCGCCAGCTGGCGACCATGCTCAACGCCGGCATCCCGCTGGTCCAGGCCTTCGGCATCATCGCTTCGGCGGCGGAGAATCCGCGCCTGCAAAAGCTGATCAACACCATTCGCATCGACGTCGAGTCAGGTGCCACGCTGTCGGAATCGCTGGCCAAGCACCCGGCGTATTTCGACGAGCTGTACGTCAACCTGGTCGATTCGGGCGAAAGCGCCGGGGTGCTCGACCAGGTACTCGACAACATCGCCACCTACAAGGAACGGATCGAGTCGATCAAGGGCAAGATCAAGAAGGCGCTGTTCTATCCGGCCACCGTCATCGGCGTGGCCATCCTGGTCACCGCGATCCTGCTGGTCTTCGTGATTCCGCAGTTCGAAGCCATCTTCCAGAGCTTCGGCGGCGACCTGCCGGCATTTACCCAGCTGATCGTAAGCCTTTCGGAATCGCTGCAGAAGACCGGTTGGCTGTACCTGATCATCATCGTCGGGGGAATTTTCGGCCTGATCGCGCTTAAAAAGCGCAACCGGTCTTTTGCACACTTCCTGGACCGGGCCAGCCTGAAGATTCCGGTCATCGGCGCCGTGCTGGAAAAGGCCGCGCTGAGTCGCTTCGCGCGCACGCTGGCAACGACATTTGCCGCCGGCGTGCCGCTGGTCGATGCGCTGAAGACCGTCGCCGGGGCGACCGGCAACGTCGTTTACGGCGACGCGACGATGCAGATCCGCGACGACGTGGCCACCGGCCACCAGATGCAGCTGGCAATGCAGCAGACCGGGCTGTTCCCGCCCATGGTGGTGCAGATGACCGCGATCGGCGAGGAAGCCGGCTCGCTGGATGCGATGCTGCTCAAGGTCGCCGATTTCTACGAAGAGGAAGTCAACAACACCGTCGACGCGCTGTCCAGCCTCCTCGAGCCGTTCATCATCATCCTCGTCGGCGTCATCGTGGGCAGCATCGTGGTGGCCATGTACCTGCCGATCTTCAAGATGGCGGCCGTCATGTAAGCCATGGAATACCTGGCTGCTCTCCATCCGGCCACGCTGTACGCGCTGGTCGTCGTCCTCGGCTTGCTCGTCGGAAGCTTTCTGAACGTCGTCATCCTGCGCTTTCCGGCCGCCCTGGTCCACGACTGGAAATGCCAGTGCCGCGAGTTGCTGGAGCTCGAAGCCGGACTTGACGCGGCGCCGGCGAACATCGCCAGCGGACGTTCGCGCTGTCCGTCCTGCGGGCACTCGATTGCCTGGTACGACAACATTCCGGTCATCAGCTGGCTGCTGCTGCGCGGCCGCTGCCGCAACTGTGGCGGCGCCATTTCGGTGCGCTACCCGGTGGTCGAACTGGCCACCGCGATCCTTTCGGTCGTGGTGATCTGGCGCCTGGGGCCCGACACCGCCGGATTGGCCGGGCTGCTGTTCACCTGGGTTCTGATCGCGGCGACCGGCATCGACCTGGACTACAAGCTGCTTCCCGACCAGCTCACCCTGCCGCTTGTATGGCTCGGCCTTTTCCTGAACGTGTTCGGCATTTTTACCGACCTGCAGTCGGCCGTGATCGGCGCGATCGCGGGTTATCTCTCGCTGTGGCTGGTATTCCACGTTTTCCGGCTGATCACCGGCAAGGAAGGCATGGGCTACGGCGACTTCAAGCTGCTCGCGGCCATCGGCGCCTGGTTCGGCTGGCAAGTCCTGCCGACGGTCATACTGCTGGCCTCGGGCGTGGGCGCGGTGATAGGCCTGGCGCTGATCGCACTCCGGCGCATGGGCCGCGAAGTGCCGATCGCATTCGGTCCGTTCCTGGCCGCGGCCGGCTGGCTGGTGCTGGTGGGTGGAGATGCGATCGTCGACTTCTGGCTGTTACTATCCTGAATTGGCAACGAAATACCTGCGGTATTCGTTGCTCGCGATTTGCGGCGCATGTCCGCAAATCGCTCCGCTGCGCGGCCCCACGGCCCCGCTTTCGGTTCCTTCCCCCGCCTGCGGGGGAAGTTTAGGATAGGGGAAGCGTAGCCAGTCCACCTTCATGGAGCGCAGGCAACAGGATGACGAGAATGGTTTACTGCAAGTATCTCGGCCGCGAGGCCGAAGGGCTTGCCCGCAAGCCGCTTCCGGGCGAGCTGGGCGAGCGGATCTACAACGAGATCTCGGCCGAGGCGTGGAAGAAATGGCTGGAACACCAGACCATGCTGATCAACGAGAAGCGGCTTTCGCCGATCGACCCGGAACATCGCAAATACCTGGAACAGCAGGCCGAGGCATTCCTGTTCGGAGGCGAAGTCGACGCCGCCGAAGGCTACGTGCCGCCGGAGAAGTGACGCCGCCGGAATCCCGGTTTCGCGCCTGGCCCCGCGTCAATCGCGATGCAAAATCGACGCGCTGCCTCGCTCACGATCTATCGCCGCATCCGTCTTCAACGGCCGGATCGTTTCGATCAGGCAGCGGTAGCTGTCCAGGCGCACCCGGTCGGATCGATGCAGCAAGTTCTTCATGACAGTATCCAGATGCAGCGAACGGGCCTCACGCACATCGGTGATGCACGGATCGCGCACTTCCAGCGCAAACAGGCGTCCACCGCTGAACTCCAGCAGGATCCATTCGCGATCCAGGGGCTGCCAGTCGACCAGATACGAAAATCGCACCCGGTCCACCGGCTCGCCCATGGCGTCGCGCCAGTCACCGTAGCTGGGCGGGTCCTCGCGCGGTGCCATCGAACAGGCAGAAAGCCCGGCACCGAGGCCGACGACGGCCAGCAGCCACGCCGGCCGGCGGACGACGCGCCACACGTCTATCATCGTGGTTCCGTGCATCTGACTGTTTCCTCCGTTACAAGGAAATTCGAAAGCGATGAGTCCGACCAAATTCCGCACCGGCGCGTGCCTGGCCGCGCTACTGCTAATGACCGCCACTATCGCATATGGCGAACTCCGGATTGTCAACAACCCGGCCGGCGATGGCGCCCTGGCGCCCGCGCTTGTCGAAATGCCCGGCGATGCCGGCATCGTCTTGAGCTGGCTGGAAAAGCACGACGATGAGCATGCATTCAGGTTCAGCGTATTCGCCGAAGGCAGGTTTTCCGAGTCCCGCGAAATCGCGCGCGGCCGGGACTGGTTCGCCAACTGGGCGGATACGCCGGGCATTCATGTCCGGTCCGACGGCGCCTGGCTGGCCCACTGGCTGGAAAAATCGGCCGAGTCGACCTATGCCTACGACGTGCGCATGGTGCATTCGCCGGACGGGGGAAAACACTGGAGCCGGCCACAGACGCCGCATACCGACGGCACGCCGACCGAGCACGGATTCGTCAGCTATTTCACGGCCGGCCGCGGACGCACCGGCATGGTCTGGCTGGACGGACGCGAGACGCTTTCAGAGCCGGGCGGCGAACATGAACATGCCGGCTTCATGACCCTCAGGACCGCGTCCATCGGTACCGACGGAACGCCCGGGCCGGAGCGACTGATCGACGATCGGGTCTGCGACTGCTGCCAGACGGCCAGCGCCGTCACCGCGACCGGGCCCATCGTCGCCTATCGCAATCGCACCGAAGACGAAATCCGCGACATCGCCGTCGTGCGCAAGACGGCAGATGGCTGGACCGAACCGCGCCTGGTCCACGCCGACGGCTGGAAAATCGGCGGCTGCCCGGTCAACGGGCCATCGATGATCGCACGCGATACGCGTGTCATCGTTGCCTGGTTCACGCTGGCCGACGGCGTGCCTCGCGTGCGCTTCGCCATCTCCGAAGATGCCGGGGCGACCTTCGGCGAGCCCATCACCCGCTCGGCCGGCAGCGCGCTGGGCCGCGTTCAGCTCGCCTGGACGCGCGACGGCTTCGTGCTGGCCTGGATGGAGGAAACCGACGGCAGTGCGCGCATGCGCCTGGCGCAATATTCGCCGGACGGGGCGCTCCAGCGCGACCGCATCCTGGCGCGAATCGACCGAGGACGGATCAGCGGCTTTCCGCAGATCGCGGTTCAGGGCGACCAGCTCCTGCTCGCCTGGACCACCGCTGGCGACGCCGATGAAAACAGGCGCACGCGCATCATGACCGGGCGCCTCCAGCTCCCGGAATGATCGCTACCCCTGGGCTCGCACGCCCGGCGACTTCCCGAAAACCGGTTGACTTTTTGCCTGTTTCGGGGTTAAATACCCGGCTTGCGATCACGCCCCGTTTCGCGGCCCGCGTGACGCAAGCGCAGGATCCTGGAGGCCAGGTAGCTCAGTCGGTAGAGCAGGGGACTGAAAATCCCCGTGTCGGCAGTTCGATTCTGTCCCTGGCCACCATTTTCCCACCCGTCCCGCTCAACAACCTCGATTCAGGCTTTCGTTCGAACTGCCTATCGCGCTTCGCGCGGCAGTCAGATGGCCGGCCGGCGGCCGGCGAGCTCCGCTGGCGCTCCGGTTCTGTCCCTGGCCACCGGTCCTTCCCGAGTGCGCACAGGAGCCGAATGCTTTCCGCGATCAACCCAGCATTGATCGCGGTTGGAACCGCCCCTATCGTGACTTGCGGCAGGCAATGCGGCGCGCCAATATCCGCGTAGGCGCCTGCCGTGCAGGCGATCGGCTGCCTGTTCGCAAATTGACCGGCCCGTTGATCCCGATCGCCCGGCGCGGCCGGCCGCGCTCACATCGTCTCCGGAAGACTCCAGTCCACCGGCGTCATCCCCTGTTCTTCCAGCCACCGGTTGGCCTTCGAGAAGTGCCTGCAGCCGAAAAAGCCGCGATGGGCCGACAGCGGCGACGGATGGGGTGCGGTCAGCACCCGGTGGCGGCCGCGGTCGATGTTGGCGCCCTTGCGCTGGGCCTGCGCACCCCACAGCATGAAGACCACGGGCCGTTCGCCGTCGTTGACCACGTCGACGACACGATCGGTGAACCGCTCCCAGCCCTTGCCCTGGTGGGCGCCCGGCTCGCCGCGCTCGACCGTCAACACGGCGTTGAGCAGCAGCACGCCGTTTTCCGCCCAGGGCTGCAGACAGCCATGACGCGGGATCCGGAAGCCGATGTCGGCATGCAGCTCCTTGAAGATGTTGACCAGCGACGGGGGCACCCGGACGCCCGGGCGCACCGAAAAGCACAATCCATGCGCCTGGCCGGGTCCGTGATAAGGATCCTGACCCAGGATCACCACGCGGACCGTCGACGGCGGGGTCGAATCAAGCGCATTGAAAATCAGGTCGCCGGGCGGGTAAATGGTCGCTCCGGCTGCCTTGCGCTCGCGCAGGAAGGCCTTGAGCGCCTTCATGTACGGCTGCTCGAATTCCGCGCCCAGCGCCTGAAGCCACTCCGGATGCAGTCGGATTTCGGAACTCATCGCCGCAATCGCCGTGAAGCCACTCGCGGCGCGCGCATCCGCCCTGGACAGCGTGTCTGGCCGACTTGCGGGACCGGTCCGGAAAAAACCCGGGCGTAAAGCTTGGACATCGAATCAACCGCCTTCATGTACTCTGATCACGTCAATGCTACCGAACCGGCGGGCCGCCGGTTGCACCGGATTGACATGTGCAGGAATCGAACTCAAATACGGGAAATTGCATGACAATCAAAACCGATGCCGTGATCGTCGGCGCGGGCCCCGTGGGCCTGTTCCAGGTATTCGAGCTTGGTCTGCTGGGCCTGAAGGCCGAGCTGGTCGACTCACTTCCCCAGGTCGGGGGACAGTGCAGCGAGCTCTATCCTGAAAAACCGATCTACGACATCCCGGCCTGGCCCATCATCGGCGCCCAGGAACTGGTCGACAAGCTCGTCGAACAGATCCGTCCGTTCGAACCCGGCGTTCATCTGGGGCAGGAAGTCGCCGAGTTCGAAGTGCTCGATGGCGGCCGCTTTCGGGTAGTGACCTCCAAGGGCACCGAATTCGATGCCGGCAGCGTCATCAT
>JAGXKW010000121.1 GCA_018334995.1 Wenzhouxiangellaceae bacterium | reverse complement strand
TCGCGTATCATTGCGCATGCCCTGAACGCGGAAGACTTCAATGCTTGAACTCGCCACCGAATTTCTCTGGTCTTATGTGCTGGTTTTCGTCCTGATCGGGATCGGGCTGGTCTTCACCTTCGGCTCGCGCTTTGTCCAGATCCGTCATTTCGGCGAGATGTTCCGTGTCCTGCGGCAGGCGTTCCATCACCAGCCCGGGCACGTCAGTTCGTTCCAGGCCCTGGCGCTCAGCGTCGCCGGGCGGGTCGGAGCCGGCAACATTGCGGGTGTGGCGGTCGCGATCACCCTGGGCGGGCCGGGCGCGATCTTCTGGATGTGGGTGATCGGCCTGATCGGCATGTCGACCAGCTTCTTCGAGTGTACGCTGGCCCAGGTGTTCAAGAACAACGAGCCCGATGGGACCTACCGCGGCGGGCCGGCGTATTACATGGTGCGCGGTGCCGGCAAGCGATGGCTGGCCACGCTCTACTCGGTGCTGCTGCTGCTGACCTTCGGCATGGCGTTCGTCGCGCTGCAGTCCTTCACGGCATCATCGTCGCTGGAAGACGCGTTCGGGATTCCCGTCGAGTGGACGGGCATCGCGCTGACCGCGGTCGTCGGCGCGGTCATTTTCGGCGGAGTCAAACGCATCGCCAGCATCACCGAGATCGTCGTGCCGTTGATGGCGGTTTCGTATATCGTCATTGCGGTCGTGGTGGTCGTGCTCAACCTCGACCGCGTCCCCGGCGCGCTCGCGGTCATCTTCACCGGCGCGTTCGGGCTCGACGAGGCGATCGGCGGCGGCATCGGCGCGGCCATCATGATGGGCGCGCGGCGCGGCCTGTTTTCCAACGAGGCCGGACTCGGCAGCGGACCCAACGTGGCCGCGGTGGCCTGGGTGCCCCACCCGGTCAACCAGGGCATCGTGCAAATGCTCAGCGTGTTCATCGACACCGCGATCATCTGCTCTTCGACCGCGTTCATCATCATCATGTCCGACATCTACATCATCGACGGCGCGAACGCGGTCGACGGCGTGGTCATGACCCAGGCCGCGCTGCAGGACCACGTCGGCAACTGGGGCCGCGGGTTCGTCTCGGTCGCCCTGATGCTGTTCGCGTTCAGCTCGATTCTGTACAACTATTACCTGGGCGAAAACAGCCTGAACTATTTCAGCGAGGAAAACCGAACGCTATTCAACGGGTTCCGCATCGTGATCCTGGCACTCACGCTCTGGGGCTCGATGCAGGACCTGACCACGGTGTTCGCGTTCGCCGACCTGACCATGGCGCTGGTGGCGCTGGCCAACATCACCGCGCTGGTGATTCTGGTTCCGGTGGGCATGCGCGTGATGCGCGATTACGAGCAGCAGCGGCGCGCCGGCAAGACGCCGGTGTTCAACCCCGACGACTTCCCGGACCTCGACATCGACCGCGATGCCTGGGCCGACGCGGCCGATTCGGTGACCGAAAAGTAAACGCTGGCACTCAGCTCCGGACGCTGTAAGGCGCACACGCAGTAGTGCTGCAGGCATTTTGGGAAAATCGTTTCAAGAGCGTAGCGAGCGGGTGGCTGACAGTGGCCGCCGAAGCGCAGGAACCGCAGTGTATATACGGATACATGAGGATTCCGAGCATCGCCGGACGCTGTCAGGCGCACGCGCAGTAGCTATTGAAACGATTTTTACATGTTGCGGCGGTACTCGCCGCCCACCTCGTACAGCGCGTGGCTGATCTGGCCCAGCGAGAAATACTTGACCGCCTCGATCAGCGCCTCGAAGGTGTTGGCGCGCTCGCGCGCCCGGGCCTGAAGCTCGTCGAGCACCTCTGATCCCAGCGGGTTGCGCGCGGCCTGGAACCGGCGCAGGTGCTTGATCTGGTCGTTCTTCTCGGCCTCGCTGGAACGAATCAACTCGATTTCCGGCAGCTCTTCCTCCTCGCCCCTGTCGGGCTTGTAGGTGTTGACGCCGATGATCGGCAGGCTGCCGTCGTGCTTCTTGCTCTCGTAGTACAGCGATTCTTCCTGGATCTTGCCGCGCTGGTACATCGAATCCATCGCGCCGAGCACGCCGCCGCGCTCGGAAATCGCTTCGAATTCCTGGTAGACCGCCTCCTCGACCATGTCGGTGAGGTAATCGATGACGAAGCTGCCCTGCCACGGGTTTTCGCACATGTTCAGGCCCAGCTCGCGCGCGATGATCAGCTGGATGGCCACGGCCCGGCGCACCGATTCCTCGGTCGGCGTCGTGATCGCCTCGTCGTAAGCATTCGTGTGGAGGCTGTTGCAGTTGTCGAACAGCGCATAGAGGGCCTGGAGCGTGGTGCGGATGTCGTTGAACTGGATCTCCTGGGCGTGGAGCGACCGGCCCGAAGTCTGGATATGGTACTTGAGCATCTGCGAACGCTTGTTGGCGCCATAGCGCTCGCGCATGGCGCGCGCCCAGATGCGTCGCGCGACCCGGCCGATCACCGCGTATTCCGGGTCCATGCCGTTGGAGAAGAAGAACGACAGGTTGGGCGCGAAGGCGTCGATGTCCATGCCGCGGGCGAGGTAATACTCGACGATGGTAAAACCGTTCGCCAGGGTGAACGCCAGCTGGCTGATCGGGTTGGCGCCGGCCTCGGCGATGTGATAGCCGGAAATCGAGACCGAGTAGAAGTTGCGCACGTTGTGGTCGTTGAAGTACTGCTGGATGTCGCCCATCATGTGGAGCGCGAACTCGGTGGAGAAGATGCAGGTGTTCTGCGCCTGGTCCTCCTTCAGGATGTCGGCCTGCACCGTGCCGCGCACGACGCTGAGCGTTTCGGCCTTGATCCTCGCATAGGTCTCGGCGTCCAGCACTTCGTCGCCGGTCATCCCGAGCATCTTCAGGCCCAGCCCGTCGTTGCCCGCGGGCAGTTCGCCTTCGTATTGCGGCAGTTCGCTGTCTGCGAAGCGCTCGGCCTTGAGCCCGTCGATCTCGCCGAGCCGGCCCTGCTCGGCCAGGTATTTCTCCACCTGCTGGTCGACGGCGGTGTTCATGAACATCGCCAGGATCATCGGCGCCGGCCCGTTGATGGTCATCGACACCGAGGTGGTCGGCGCGCACAGGTCGAAGCCCGAATACAGCTTCTTCATGTCGTCCAGCGTGGCGATGGAGACGCCGGAGTTCCCGACCTTGCCGTAGATGTCGGGCCGCTCGTCGGGATCCTCGCCGTACAGCGTCACCGAATCGAAGGCCGTCGACAGGCGGGCCACGTCCTGGCCGCGCGAGAGATAGTGAAAGCGTCGATTGGTGCGCTCCGGCGTGCCTTCGCCGGCGAACATCCGGGTCGGGTCCTCGCCGGCGCGACGATACGGATAGACGCCGCCGGTGTAGGGATATTCGCCGGGCAGATTTTCCTTGCCCAGGTACTTCAGCCGGTCGCCCCAGTCGCGATACTGCGCCGGTGCAATCTTGGGAATTTCATTGCCGGAAAGCGATTCGCGATAGTTGTTGCCGGTGATTTCGCGCCCGCGCAC
>JAGXKW010000120.1 GCA_018334995.1 Wenzhouxiangellaceae bacterium | reverse complement strand
GAAAACACCGCCGAGCGCCTTTAATCTGCCCGCAAAGTTCGAAGGCCCCCTGAGACCGTGCGTGACGGTGATCGCCGGAACGGAGGAACCGGAATGTATTTGTCCATACATGAGGATTCCGAGTACCGCCGAGCGCCGTCACGCACGGTCTCAGGAGGCCTTGCCCCCGAAAATGGCGGGCCAGGCGGAGCGGAGATAGATCACCATCGACCAGATCGTCAGCACCGCCGCGATCACCAGCAGGATCTTCCCGATCATCAGCACCGGCAACCCGAACAGCGGTTCTCCGTAGAGCAGAAACCCGATCGCCACCATCTGGAGAATGGTCTTGGACTTGCCCACGTGCGATACCTTGACCAGCGCCCGTTTACCAAGCTCGGCCATCCACTCGCGCAGCGCGGAAATCGTGATCTCGCGGCCCAGGATCACCGCCGAGGAGATCGCGATCAGGATTTCCGGATGGCGCTGCACGATCAGGATCAGCGCGATGGCCACGATCAGCTTGTCGGCCACCGGATCCAGAAAGGCGCCGAACGGACTGGTCAATCCATAGCGCCTGGCGACCCAGCCGTCGGCCCAGTCGGTCAGCCCGGCGGCAATGAAGATTCCCACCGACAGGTCGTTGGCCCAGGGATACGGCAGATAGAACGCCACGATCAGCACCGGAATCATCACGATGCGCAACAGCGTCAGGATTGTCGGGAAAGTGATGGACAATACGATTGCCGGGCGGCGGGTTGCAAGCCGCTATGGTACCGGGTTTTATTTTCTCAGGTGCTGATATATGGCTTCGGCCAGCTGGCGATTGATCCCGTCGACCCGGCTGAGTTCCTCGACGCCGGCCGCGCGCACACCCTTGAGGCCGCCGAAATGACTCAGCAGCCGCTGACGGCGGCGCGGCCCCACGCCGGGCACTTTTTCCAGCGGTGATTCGGTGGCCTTTTTCTGCCGCCGCCTGCGATGGCCGTGCACGGCGAATCGATGCGCCTCGTCGCGGATGCGCTGGGCCAGCAGCGACGCCGGATGGTTGGGTCCGGGCACGGCTTCGCGCCGGTCCAGCACCCAGGTCTCATGGCCGGCCCGGCGCGCGGGGCCCTTGGCAATGCCCACGACCGGCAGTGCATCGAGGCCGAGCTCGGAAAGCACGGCCCGGGCGCGGTCGGATTGTCCGCGGCCGCCATCGATCAGCACCAGGTCCGGAAGCGAATCGGGGTCCTCACTCAACACCCGGCCGTAGCGCCGCCGCAAGGCCTGTTCCATCGCTGCATAGTCGTCGCCGGGTTCGACATTTTCGATATTGAAGTGCCGATAAAGCTTGCGCTGCATGCCGGAGGTCGTGTGCACCACACAGGCGGCGACCGTCTGATTGCCCGAGATATGACTGATGTCGAAACACTCGATCCGCTCCGGCGGCGCGGGCAGCTTGATCAACTCGGCCAGTGCCGCCAGTTCCCGGCCGACCTGGTCGCGTTCATCGCGTCGGCGCCGCAGCGCGTCGCGCGCGTTCGTCTCGGCCATTTCGCGCCACTGGCGGCGATCGCCGCGTACTTTGTTCGCAATCCGGATCTTGCGCCCGCGGCGCTCGGCCAGTGCCTGCTCGATCAATTCCGCCTCGCCGGGCGCCGGGCTTGCGATGATCTCGATCGGCGGCAACCGCTCGGCATAGTACTGGCCCAGGAACTGGGCCATCACCTGGCCGGGCGGCGCATCGGGATCGACGTTGGACGGGAAGAAAGTCCGACCGCCGACGTTGCGCCCGGCCCGGAACTCGACGACCTGTACCGCGACCGCGCCACCCTCCACCGCCAGCGCGATCACGTCCAGTTCTTCGGCGCCGTCGGTGACGAACTGGGAAGACTGGATGTTGCGAATGGCCTGGATGCGATCGCGCAGCACGGCCGCGGTCTCGAAATCCAGCGCCGCGCTGGCCTGTTCCATGCGTTCGTTCAGGTGATCGAGAACCGTTTCATTCTCGCCCTTCAGGAATGCCCGCGCGGCCTCGACGTCGCGCGCGTAGTCGTGCTTGTCGATATGACCCACACACGGCGCGCTGCAGCGCTTGATCTGGTATTGCAGGCAGGGGCGGCTGCGATTGGCGAACACGCTGTCGGTGCACTGGCGAATGCCGAACAGCCGGTAGACCTGGTTGAGTGTCTCGCGCACCGCACCGGCGCTGGAGAACGGCCCGAAGTACTCACCGGGCCGCGACCGGCCGCCGCGGTAAAAACCGATGCGCGGGAATTCCTGGTGGCTGGTCAGTCGGATCCAGGGATAGCTCTTGTCGTCCCTCAGGTTGATGTTGTAGCGCGGCGCCAGGGACTTGATCCACTCGTTTTCCAGCAGCAGCGCCTCGGCCTCGGTGCGGGTGAGGCTGACTTCAATCGACGCGATCTTCGAGACCATCAGGCCGATGCGCGGTCCCTTGTCGCGACGGTCGAAATAGCTGGCGACCCGCTTTCGGAGGTTGCGCGCCTTGCCGACGTAAAGCGCCCGGCCCTCGGCATCGCGCATCAGGTAGACGCCGGGCGACTCGGCCAGCGTGCGCGCGAAAGCATGGCCGTCGAACGCATTGTTCTCGCCCTTCCCGGCCATCAGCGTCCGAGATCGCGTGCCAGGGCCGCGGCCGCGGCTTCGAGCATGTCGATGACCTGAACGAAACCGGCGCGCGCGCCGTAGTACGGGTCGGGCACCTCCTCGATGCCGTATTCGGGCACCAGTTCCATCACCAGTTGCGCGCGCGCCACGGCACCGGCGGGCTTCAGCGCCAGGATGTGGTCGAAGTTGGCCCGGTCCATGGCGAAGATCCGGTCGAAACGATGAAAATCCTCGCGCGCGAACTGACGCGCGATATCGTCCTCGATTGCGAGCCCGGCCTTGCGCGCGGCTTCCACGGCCCGACGATCCGGCGCACGGCCGACATGATAGTCGTGCGTGCCGGCCGATTCGCTCTGGAACTCGACCCCCGCATCGCGCAGAGCGCGATCGAACACGCCTTTTGCGGTGGGGCTGCGGCAGATATTGCCCATGCATACGAAGAGCAGTCTTTGACTCATGCTTCACCTTCCGATTCGATTGCCGGCGATGTTGATGAAAGCGCCGCGAAATGCCGCCGCATGGCTTCCAGGTCTTCTGCCGTATCGACGCCCGGCGGGATGCTCTCGACCGCGCGCTGACAGACGATTTCCCAGCCGGCCTGCAGTGCCCGAAGCTGCTCCAGCGCTTCCGAAGCCTCCAGCGGGCTTTCCGCCAGCCCGGGCCAGTCGGCCAGCGCCGCGGCGCGATAGGCATAAAGCCCTACGTGGCGCCGCGCCAGCCCCGCCGGCCAGTCGCCGGCGCGCCGGGCCGGAATCGGCGCTCGGCTGAAGTACAGTGCCGTGCCGTCGGCCCGCGTGACCAGCTTGACCACGTTGGGGTCCAGCCATTGGGCCTCGTCGGCCAGATCGGACCAAAGCGTCGCCATGTGCGCGGCGCGACGGGCGGCGAGC
>JAGXKW010000063.1 GCA_018334995.1 Wenzhouxiangellaceae bacterium | reverse complement strand
CTATCCCGACGGCGCGCTCAACCTGTTCCTCCCGCTCAACACCATCAAGGCGTTCCCGGAAGACGAAGTGGTGTGGAAAAGCGACTACGTCAAGCGCGACGGCGACGACGTCTGGGAAAACGTGTTCGAGCTGGAAAAACGCGTGGGCAAGCGCGGTCAGGTGCTGGTGGAGCTGGTCCAGACGCTCGAAGACGGCGACAGCGACCTCGACAAGATCGAAGTCGGCGGCAAATACGTGCTCCACACCAACCCACAGAACACGTCGATCATCACGGCCGGCAGCAAGTTCGAATTTCCGATCCACGGCGGCGACGAAGAATGGCTGCCCTACCTGGCGTTCGGCCGGATCCTGAATTCGCAGTTCACGTTCCAGGGCCACACCCGGGCCAAGCTTCCGTTCGACGATTTCGGCAACGGCAGCTTCGAGCTGGCCGGCATCGTGCACTGGACGCATTCGCCGTGGCCGCGCAACATTTTCCCGGGCCTGGAAGTGATCGCCGACATTCCGTTCGAGCGCGGCAACGGCCCGAACCGGTCCGACTTCGCCGCAGTGTCGATCATCCCGCAGGCAAGAGTCGGCCTGACCAAGGGCGGACACGTGGCACTGAATTTCGGCGTCGAGATTCCGGTCAACGAAACCGATCGCTTCGACTACGTCGCCCAGATGAACCTGCTGTGGGACTTCGCCGACGGGCCGTTCTGGAAGGGCTGGTAAGGATCGGTGACGTTCACCTTGGGCCGGGATGGTTCAAATCTCGAATTTCCGCAGCTGCCTCGCCCAAGGCAAGCTGCGACGAGCCCGCGCTGATCGCAAGCACGATCTGGAGCGCGCCGTTCCCGCGCCCGCGAAGGGCTTGACGCGACGCATTGTCTTCACAGTTATGGCTCATCGGTCTGTGGACCTCGAGGTTGCGCGATTGACTTCCCGACGCCGCGCATCGAAGGCTGAAATCCGGGAGAAGGTCATCGGGGATTGGTGTGTACGCTCAGCGCGGTGACCGTCAGCAGGATCAGCCCCATGCCGAACAGCTGCAGGCCGGCCAGGCTTTCGCCGAGCACCGCGACGCCAAAAAGCGAGGCGGTGACCGGTTCGACCATGGCCACGATCGAGGCCACGGCCGGCGCGGTGTGGTTCAGGCCGACCACGTAAAGAATGAACGACAGGCCCGCGCCGAACACGCCGAGAGCGGCGAAAAGCGGCCAGCTCGGTGCGCTCATGGCCGCAACGATGCGTACCGGGTCGGCCGGCCACAACAGGATGAGAACAAGAACCGCAAACGCGATCGTCAGGACCGCCTGCGGACTGCCTTGCGGCGCGGCACATTTGAACGCGAAGATGAATATCGCATAGGCGAGGCCCGACAGCAATCCGGCGCCGACGCCAAGCGGTGATATGTCGCTTGCGCTGGCGTCGTGGATTTCCGTGAGCATGACAATGCCGAGCATCACGACCACGACGGCGGCCCATTTCAACGCGGTGGGCCGCTCGAGTTTCAGCGCGAAGGATATGAGATAAACGAAAACGGGCGCGCAGTACATCAACGTCGCCGCAACCGCGACGCTGCCATGGGCAATGCTCAAGAAATAAAAGGTGAAGTTGCCGGCCACGCCCAGGCCGGCAATCGTCGACCAGAGCCACAGTCGGCGACAACGCAATCCGCTGCGGGCCGGGCGCAAAGCGAGCCAGGTCAGAACGAACATCAAGCCGACCGCGCCGCGGTAGAAAGCAACCACGAACGGGCTCCAGCCAGCCTCCATCAGCACGCCGCCGATTCCTCCCGCCAGGCCCCAGAGGAACGCCGCCGTCACCACGAAAGCCGTACTTGCGCCCGCCATGCGATTTCCTTGTATCGGTGATGAAACCAGGCCGATTGCCGACCGGGAAACCGCTCGGCCGGGGGGAGCCGGTCAGACCGGGTCTGTCACCGCGATTGCCGTAGCCCGCAGCGGCGGCGGATGGCCTTCGACGGTGAGCCTATCACCGTCCGCCAACGCATTTGCCAATGAGTGAAACGGCATCCATTCGGTACTTCGCTGCTCTTCGCTGGTGGTCGGCGTAACGTCGACGATGCGGGCGTGGCCGAAACCGTTGTCTTCAAACCAGCGCAACAGCCTGCGCGCGGTCGGCAGGTGGTGGACGTTGCGCATGTTGGCGTAGCGATCCGGCGGGTCGAGTTCATCATCGCCCGCGCCGGGCACGATCAGGGTTTCCACCACCGCACGGCCGCCGTAGGTCAGGTGGTCGCGGATGCGCTGCAGGTGCTCGTGCGGATTCCTGCGGTGGTAGAGCACGCCCATCGAAAACACGGTATCGAAGTCAGCGCGGGCCGGGAGCTGCTCGAACTTCAGCGGCACCAGCAGGTGACCGGATTCGCCGGCGAAGCGTTCGATGGTGCGGTATTGCATGTAGAAGACAAGGGTGGGATCGCAGCCGACCACCTGGTCCGCGCCGTCGGCCAGCATGCGCCAGCCGAAGTAGCCGTTGCCGGCGCCGATGTCGAGTACGCGCTGACCCTGCAGCTCGACATGACCCGCAATGCGGTTCCATTTCCAGTCCGAGCGCCATTCGGTATCGATGCCGATGCCGCCGAGGCGCAGCGGGCCCTTGCGCCAGGGAATCAGCGCTTTGAGCGTTTCGGACAGCGCTTCGAGATCGTCGGCCGCGCCGCCGGCCACAAGCACGCCGTTGTCGATCCGCCAACCGGTTTCGACCCTGGGCAAGGCGTCGACGGCCGCCTGCCATTTCGGCAGATCGCCGTGGCGGCCGGGCTTCAGTGCCTCGGTACAGCGCGCTTCGAGGCAGGCAGCCAGGTCGGGATCGAAAAAGGAAAACAGGCGGGACATCGGGTTTGGTTGGCTCGTTGGCTTGTTGGCTCGTTGACGGTTTTCAGTTCTTGACACCGGCGATGCAGCAGAAGTTGAGGCACTGGAACCAGTCGTGAATTTCGCTGAAGCCGGCGGTTTTCAGACGCTGGTGGTGAGCCTGGCGGGTTTCGGGGACGAGCACGTTTTCCAGCGCCTGGCGCTTGCGCGCGATTTCGAGATCGGAGTATCCCTGGGCGCGCTTGAAATCGTGATGGTGTTCGTCCATCCAGCGCTGGCTGGCGTCGGGTTCGAAGGCCAGTTTCTCGGCCAGGATCAGTACCCCGCCGGGCGCCATGCCGCGAGCGATGTCTTGCACCAGCGCGTCGCGCGCTTCCAGCGGCACGAACTGCAGTGTGAAATAGACCATGACCACCGAGGCGTTCTCGATCGCCACATCACGGATGTCGGCTTCGATGACTTCCACCGGCACCCGTGAGTTGTCCTCGGCAACGAGCGTGCGACAACGCGCAACCATTTCAGGCGCATTGTCGACGGCCTTGATTTCGACCCCCGGCTGTTGAACGGCGCGACGCGCGGCCAGCGTGGCCGCGCCCAGCGAGCAGCCCAGGTCGTAGATCCGAGTATCGGCCCGGACCGCGCGCTTGACCAGGATCGGCGTGAGTTCCAGCAGCAGCCGGTAACCGGGTACCGAGCGCTCGATCATGTCGGGGAAGACCCGGACCACCTGTTCGGAAAACTCGAACGGCACGGCCGGGTCTTCTTGATCCCGGTAGAGGTCGTCCTTGTGCTTTTGATCCTTGTGCTTTCGATCGCTGTTCATGACGGCTTTTGCAGCAGCGGGAAAGATTGATTATCGCCGGCCGGCCGCGCAATCGCTCATGCGCTCGATCGCGGGCGTCAGCAAAGGCGCCAGCACAATGCCGGCTTCAGGCGCCTGCACCGAATCGGTGCACACCAGGCGCCGAACGCCGACGGCCTTCAGCGTCTCGCGGCAGCTTTCGCTGAACAGGCCGTGGACGACCGCGCACACCGGCGAAGCCATTCCGGCGTCGCTGAGCGCTTCGGCCGCACGCGCCAGGGTAGCGCCGGAAGAAACGATGTCGTCGAGCAGCACCGGGGTATGTCCTTCCAGCGCGGAAAGATCGGGTACGGCGATGCGCACCTCGCGATCGCCGAAGCGCTGCTTGTGCATCACCCGCCAGGGCAGGCCGTGGCGGGCGGCAACGGCTTCCACCCACTGACTGCTCTCAACGTCGGGTCCGATGATTACGGGTTTTTCGACGTTGGTGAAAATCCATTCGGCCAGCGCCGGCGCGGCGGACACCGCGACCGCGGGAACCGAGTAGATTTCGTTCAGGCCGGCGTAGCGATGAAGGTGCGGGTCGACCGTCACCAGCCAGTCGAAGTGGCGCGACACCCAGCGCGCGAAGCTGGCCGAAGTCAGTGCTTCGCCGGGCTGGAAGCGGATGTCCTGGCGCATGTACGGCAGGTAGGGCGCCGCCAGCCCGACGGCGGACGCGCCGAGGTCGCGCGCGAGATCCGCAGCAAACAGCAGGGCCGGAATCTTCGGGTCGGGCCGGTCCAGGCGCGCGACCAGAACCGCGGTCGTTTCCTGCAGCGAATCGTGAATGCGCAGATAGCTTTCGCCGTCGGGAAATCGGCGGTATTCCAGCGCCGCGATTGCCGCGTCCAGCCCGCCGGCCAGCGATTCCGCCAGCGCCTCGTCACCGGGCAACGCGATCAGCGTGTTCGATGTCACCGCGCTTCCCATTGGATGATTTCGCCGTTTCTGCCGGCGAATTCACGCGCGTATTCGAGTTCGCCGCGGGTCTCGGCGTGAATCGTATACAGCGCTGCGCCTTGTTCGACGCGATCGCCGAGATGCACGTGCAGCTCGACGCCGGCGGCGGGTGCAGCGGGCGCGCCGGCCAGCTTGGCGACGCGGCCCAGAAGCCGATTGTCGAAGCCTTGAACGGTGCCGCGGTCGGCCGCGGTCATGACCTCGCGCGCCGGCGCCGACGGCGGCGTGCGCAGCCCGCCCTGGGCCCGGCATATGGCCTGGAACTTGCGCCATGCCGCGCCGGACACCAGCGTCTGCGTCGCCAACGCGCGCCCCTGGCCCGGCGGCGCCGCCCCGCCCATCTCCAGCAGTTCGCCGGCCAGGTCGGCGGCGCGCTCGCGCAGGTCCAGCGGCTGATCGTCGACGCCCTGAAGCACGGCGAGGATGTCGCGCGCTTCCAGCGCCGGACCGATGCCCCGGCCCACCGGCTGACTGCCGTCGGTCAGCACGATTCGCGTGACCAGGCCGAACGCGTCGGCCGTGCTCTCCATACGGCGCGCCAGCGCGTGCCCGTCGGCGCGGCTTCGGACCTTGGCGGTCTTGCCGATGGGCACATCCAGCACCAGGTGCGTCGATCCGGCCGCGATTTTCTTGGACAGCACCGAGGCGACCATCTGGGCCTCGGCATCCAGGTCCATGACGCGCGCGACCCGGATCAGGATGTCGTCGACCGGCGACAGCCGGACCGAGCCGCCCCAGACCACGCATCCCCCCTCGGCTTCGACCACCCGACGCATGGTGCTCAGTCCGAGGTTGACCGGCGCCAGCATCTCCATGGTGTCGGCGGTGCCGGCCGGCGAGGTGATGGCGCGCGACGAGGTCTTGGGAATGGCCAGCCCGTTGGCGGCCACGATCGCGACCACGATCGGCGTCGTGCGGTTGCCGGGCAGGCCGCCTACGCAGTGCTTGTCCATGAGCATCGGCTGGGTCCATTCCAGGCGGTCGCCGACGTCGACCATGGATCCGGTCAACGCGACCAGTTCGTCATCGTCCAGCGCGCGCGAGGCGATGGCGGTGAGAAACATTGCCAGCTCGATTTCGTCGTAGCGGCCGCGCACGATGTCGGACATGATTGCCTCCAGCGCGTCCGGCTTCAACGGCTGCCCGTAGACCTTTCCCCGAACATGGGCCAGCGAGCGCAACGGACGAGGGTGGGCGATGTGCAGATCGTCACCGTCGCACACCTGCAGCTTCCGCCAGGCCGGGATCGAAAGTCCGATCTGGTCGGTGCCCAGCAATTCCGAGCCGGTCTGGAACAACTCGGCAATGATTTCGTCGTGTTGCGATCGAAGATGAATGCGGGCGTGAGCGGAGAAACCCTCGGCGCGGCAAAGCGGGCTGTCGCTGCGCAGAATGGCAACAGGCTTGCCGCGCGTGTCCAGGTCCATGCAGCGCGCCTGCAAATGGACCGACGAGGCGGGCTGTCCGCTTTTCGCATCGTTTCCTGCGCGCTCTGACACCATGTCGAATCAGTCCGCGGACAGCGGATAAGCGTGGCCGAATTCGGGCACGCGGGCACGCCAGCCGAGCTCTTCCTTGATCCGCAGCCGCAGGGTATCGGAAGCCTCTGCTTCGCCGTGGATCACGAACGTCTCCACCGGTGCTTCGGCCATGCCGCCAAGCCAGCGCATGATTTCATCGGCGTCGGCGTGCGCCGAAAGCATTTCAAGATTGTGGACCCTGGCCTGTACCGGCCAATAGCTGCCGTGGATCTTCACCTTGTCGGCGCCGGCTACCATCGCAGCGCCGCGCGTGCCGCCGGCCTGGTAGCCGGTGAACAGGATGGTGTGCTCGGGGTGGGGCGCGTAGACCTTGAGGTGATGCAATACCCGACCGCCGGTGGCCATCCCCGAGCCGGCGATGATGATCTTGGGCATCGGGTCGTGATCCAGCGATTTGGATTCTTCCGGGTCCTGGACGTAGCGCGGCAGCGCGCAGGCGGCTTCGGCCTCGGCGCGGGTCAGGCGGTGATCGTCGGGGTGGTCGGCGAACACGTTGGTCGCGTTGATTGCAAGCGGGCTGTCCAGGAACACAGGCACCGGCGGAATCCGCCCCGAGCGCTGCAGTCGATCGAGGTGGTGCAGCAGCAACTGGGTGCGGCCCACGGCAAACGCAGGCACGATCACGGTGCCGCCGCCGCCGACCGTCTCGCTGATGATCTCGCGCAATGCATCCTCGGGATCGGAATCGACGCGCTTGCGATCTCCGTAGGTGGATTCGACCAGCACGAAGTCGGCCTGCGGAATCGGATCGGGCGGCGGAATGATCGCGCTGTTGGCGTGTCCGAGGTCGCCGCTGACCAGCAGACGCACGCCGTCGACTTCGAGCAGCAGACTGGCCGCGCCCAGGATGTGACCGGCCCGGCTGCAGGTCAGGGTGATGCCGTCGAACAATTCGACCGGCTGGTGAAATTGGACATCGCGGAACAGGCTCAGGCAGTGCAGCGCGTCCTCGCGGGTATACAGCGGCCTGGCCGGATGGTGACGGGAAAAGCCGTGCCGATTGGCAAAGGCCGCGTCCTTCTCGTGGATGAAACCGGAGTCGGGCAGCAGGTGACTGCACAAGTCGCGGGTGGCGGCCGTGGCGTACACCGGTCCTTCGAAACCATTGCGCGCCAGCAGCGGCAGGTAGCCGGAATGGTCGATGTGGGCATGGGTGAGCACCACGCAGTCGATGGCCGCAGGATCCACCGGCAGCGACTTCCAGTTGCGCTCGCGCAGTTGCTTGTAGCCCTGGAACAGGCCGCAGTCGAGCAGAATTCGGCGGCCGGCGGCTTCAAGCAGGAACTTCGAACCGGTAACGGTGCTCGTTGCGCCGAGAAACCGAATCGTCGCGTCTCGTGACCTGCCTGCTTCCATCGGTTGATCCATTGCGGCAATGCGCGGTCGTTACTTTCATTCGATGATACTGCGTGCCCTTCGACCAGACATTGCCATGCATCAAGTGCCCGCCAGTTCGGCGAACCGGGCCAGCAAAGGCCGACCGTTGGGGTTTTCGTCCAGCGCTTCGATCAGCGCCGCCGGGTTCTGGCCCTCGGCGTGCAATGGCGCGGCGCGGGCCTCGATGTAGGCGGCCATGATGGCGTGATCGAACTCGGGATGAAACTGCACGCCCCAGCTCTTGTTGCCGAAATACAGCGCGTGGTACGGGTCGTGCGGGGCGGTTCCGATGACGCGCGCGCCCTCGGGCGGGGCCAGCACGATTTCGACATGGCTGACGTTGAACGCGGCTGCCGGCGCAAAAGCCCCGGTCAGCGGCTCCTGCGCATCACTGAACTCGACCCGCGTACGGCCCATGCGCCGCCCTTCCGGGTTGGGCCCGACCTTGCCCCCCAGCGCATGCGCCAGCAGCTGATGGCCGTAGCACACGCCCAGTATCGGCAGCCCGGCGGCGTGCGCACCGGCCAGCCAGCCGGCGGTCGTCTCCGACCAGTCCAGCCGATCGCTGACCATGGCCGGCGAACCGGTCACCAGCACCGCCGGCGCGTGGTCCAGCGATTCGATCGGCGGCAGTACCTCGCCCCGATCGACGCGAACGGTCCGGTAATCGAAGGCTTCCGGGCCGAGGCCTTCGGCGAACCAGTGTTCGAAGTCGCGACCGTCGCCGCGCGCCCCGGGAACGGCCTGGCCGGTCTTGACGATGATCAGCTCTCGCAGGTTCATCAATGGGGTCCGGATCGGATGCCGCGAATCGTTTCGAAACGGGACTGAACCGGGCGGTGGCAAGGTTCGTATCCCGCGATCAATGAGAACACAAAAAGATCGCCTGCGCACCTGCATAATGGCTTCATTCATCAAACTGGAGTCGAAACCATGGCGACCATCAAGGCCTACGGCGCGCAGTCCGAGACCGCCGACATCGCGCCTCTTTCGATCGAACGACGCGAGCCGCGCCCGGACGACGTCGCGATCCGCATCGACTACTGCGGCATCTGTCATACCGATATCCACTTCGCCCGCAACGACTGGGGCCGAACGGTCTACCCGGTGGTGCCGGGGCACGAAATCGTCGGCACCGTGACCGCGGTGGGCGACGGGGTGACCGCGTTCGAGCCGGGCGACCGGGTCGGCGTCGGCTGCCTGGTGGATTCGTGCCGCGAATGTTCGGCCTGCGACGAGGGTCTGGAGCAGTACTGCGACAACGGCTTCACCGCCACCTACAACGGCGAGGACCGCCACGACGGTTCGGTGACCTTCGGCGGCTATTCCGAGGCCATCGTGGTCAGCGAGCGCTTCGTGCTTCGAATGCCCGAAGGGCTGGACGCGGCCGCCTCGGCCCCGCTGTTGTGCGCCGGCATCACCACCTATTCGCCGCTCGTCGAATTCGGCGTGGGCTCGGGGGACCGGGTCGCGGTCGTCGGCATGGGCGGGCTGGGCCACATGGGGGTGAAGTTCGCGCGCGCCCTGGGCGCCGAGGTCACGCTGTTCACGCGCTCGGAAAGCAAGCGCGAAGAAGCGCTCCGGCAAGGCGCACATAAAGTCGTGATATCGACCGATGACGGCCAGATGGAAGCCGTTGCCGACAGGTTCGACTATATTCTAGACACGGTTCCGGTCCAGCACGATCTGAATCCGTACCTCGACGCGCTCAAGCGCGACGGCACGCTGATCCTGGTCGGCCTGCTGGAGCCGATCGAGCCGCCGCTGGACGCCGGTGCGGTCGTGTTCCGCCGCCGCCGCGTGGCCGGTTCGCTGATCGGCGGCCTGCCCGAGACCCAGGAAATGCTGGATTTCTGCGCCAGGCACGACATCCTCTGCGACATCGAAATGCTCGACATCCGCAACATCAACGAGGCCTACGAGCGCATGCAGCGGTCGGATGTACGCTACCGCTTCGTCATCGACATGAACACGCTTCGCCGGTGAGCGATCGGGTTTCGGGTTCCGGGAGGTGCAGCGCCCGGGCCTGCTGACCGGGCCGGGCGCCGAAGGTATACTTGCCGATTCGCACTTTCTGGGCCTCGAACCGGTGAATTTTCAGGATTTCATTCGTACGCTGGACGATTACTGGTCGAGCAGAGGCTGCGTGCTCACCGCGCCACTGGACCTCGAGGTCGGCGCCGGCACGTTTCACCCGGCCACGTTTCTGCGCGCGATCGGGCCCGAGCCGTGGAATGCGGCCTACCTGCAGCCGTGCCGCCGACCCACCGACGGTCGTTACGGCGAGAATCCGAACCGGCTGCAGCACTACTTCCAGTACCAGGTCGTCATGAAACCCTCGCCGCTGGATTTCCAGGAGATGTACCTGGGCTCGCTGGAAGCGGTCGGCATCGACCCGAAGATCCACGACATCCGGTTCGTCGAGGACAACTGGGAGTCGCCGACCCTGGGCGCCTGGGGACTGGGCTGGGAGGTCTGGCTCAACGGCATGGAAGTCACCCAGTTCACCTATTTCCAGCAGGCCGGCGGGCTCGAATGCCGGCCGGTGATGGGGGAACTGACTTACGGGCTGGAGCGCCTGGCAATGTACATCCAGGGCGTGGAAAGCGTCTACGACCTGGTCTGGACCAAAGGCCCCAACGGCACGGTGACCTACGGCGACGTATTCCACCAGAACGAGGTCGAGCAGTCGACCTACAACTTCGAAAAAGCCGACACCCGCGCGCTTTTCGGCGCCTTCGAAAACGCCGAGAAGGCCGCCGAGGCGCTGGTCGGCGACGACTTGCCGCTGCCGGCCTACGACCAGGTGCTCAAGGCATCGCACACGTTCAACCTGCTCGATGCCAGGCAGGCGATTTCGGTGACCGAACGCCAGCGCTACATTCTGCGCATTCGCGACCTGTCGCGGATGGTCGCCGAGGCCTACTTCGCCCGCCGCGAAGCGCTGGGTTTCCCGGTGGGCAAACGTGAAGGGACCGCGGCATGAGCGATTCACTGCTGATCGAGCTGGGCTGCGAGGAGATCCCGGCCCGGGCATTGGTACGCCAGGCCGAAATCCTGTCTGCCGGAATCGGCAAGCAGCTGGCCGACGCCGGGCTGCTGGAGGATTCGTCAGCCGTTCGCTGGCGGGCCACGCCGCGGCGACTGGCAGTGATCGCCGAATCCGTGGCGGAACGCCAGCCCGACCGCAAGCTGGCGCGAAAGGGCCCGGCCGAAAATGCGGCGTTCGACGCCGAGGGCAATCCAACCCGCGCGGCGGAAGGATTCGCACGCAGCGTCGGGCTGGAAGTCGACCGGCTCGACCGGCTCGAAAACGAGCAGGGCCGTTGGTTGTATGCCGAAATCGAACAGTCCGGACAGGCACTGGCCGAACTGCTGCCGGACATGCTCGACAAGGTGGTCCGCGAAATGGCCGGCGCGCGCAGCATGCGCTGGTCGGACCGAAGCGACCGCTTTTTGCGTCCGGTGCGCTGGCTGGTCGTCTTGCACGGCGCGGAAGTGGTCCCGCTTTCGCTGTTCGGGCTGAACGCCGGGCGCATTACGCGTGGTCATCGCGTCCACGCGCCGGGCGAGCACCCCATCGGGGCGGTTGAAGACTACGAGCAGGTGCTGGAACAGGCGTACGTGCTGGCCGATCACGAAAGGCGTCGGGACCGAATCGCCCGACAGGTGCGGGCCTGCGCCGAATCGGCCGGGCTGGAGACGCAGGCCGAGTCGGCACTGCTCGACGAAGTGACCGGGCTGGTCGAATGGCCGGTCGCCGTTGCCGGTTCTTTCGACGAGGCGTTCCTGGAAGTGCCGGCCGAGGCCCTGATCAGCTCGATGCGCGAGCACCAGAAATCATTCCCGCTGTTCACGCCGGAAGGGGCGCTCGCCGCGCACTTCATCACCGTGGCAAACCTGGAAAGCGAACGACCGGAGCTGATGATCCATGGCTTCGAGCGCGTCATCCGGCCACGTCTGGCCGACGCACGGTTTTTCTATGAGCAGGATCGACAGCTGCCGCTGGCCGCGCGCCTGGATCGACTCGACGAAATGCTGTTCCAGGAACGCCTTGGCAGCCTGGCCGACAAGACCCGGCGGCTCGAAAAACTCGCCGCCGAACTGGCGCCGGCGTTCGGGACCGAAGCCGAAGCCTGCGCCCGCGCCGCGCTTCTTTGCAAATGCGACCTGCTGACCGAAATGGTCGGAGAGTTCCCGGAACTGCAGGGCACCATGGGCCGCTATTACGCGCTTGCCGACGGCGAGCCCGATGCCGTGGCCACGGCAATCGAATCGCATTACCTGCCGCGCCACGCCGGCGACCGACTGCCCGAAGATCCGGTCGGCCGGACGCTGGCCGTCGCCGACCGGCTCGATTCGCTGGTCGGAGTCTTCGCCGCCGGCAAAAAGCCCAAGGGCGGCAAGGATCCGTTCGCGCTCAGGCGCGCCGCGCTCGCCGTGGCGCGCATCCTGGAACAGTCGCGCTGCGCGCTTTCCCTCGATGAGTTCATTGCGCAAGCGGCGGAAGCGTTCAAGGACCGGATGCCGGTAGACGAGCGAACGCGGCGCGAAATCCGAATGTTCATCGACGAGCGGCTTCGCTCGCACCTGCTCGAGCGCGGCATCGAATCCAACACCCTGCATGCAGTTACTGCCGGGGCCGGCGGTTCGGTGGCCGATTTCGTCGATCGGGCGCAGGCCGTCCAGGCCTTCGCCGATGACCCGGAAGTCGAAAGCCTGATTGCGGCGAACAAGCGCGCAGCCAATCTGCTGGAGCAGGCCGAAGAACGGGAGTTCGGAAAAATCGATGCAGATAAGCTACATTTCGATGCAGAAAAGAGCCTTTTCGAAGAAGTTATTGAAGTCGAAGACGCGCTGGAAACGCTTCTGCGCGCGCGCGACTATCCCGCCGTACTCGGCCGCCTGGCCGCTTTGCGGCCGGCGCTGGATCGCTTCTTCGACGACGTGATGGTCATGGTCGACGACGAGGCGCTGAAGCGGAACCGCCTGGCATTGCTGCAGCGGCTGCGATCGCTGTTCCTGCGCATTGCCGACGTGGCCAGGCTGGGTCGGGCGTGAAACCGCCCCTGCTCATCCAGGCCGACCTCATCTTCGGCAGCGCCGAAGACCCGGCACAGGCCAGGCTATTGCACCTGCTTTCGGAGCTCAAACAAGCGGATCGACCCCTCGTACTGATTGCCGAACGGCCCGATCGCTGGACGCCTACCGTCCACCGGGTCGACCGGGCGTTCATGCGCCAGGCGGATCTCGAAGCTGAAATCCGCCGAGCCGGCGGCGCGCTGGACGCCATCATCTATCTCGACCTGGGGCTTTTCGGCCGGAAGCGCCAGTATCGGCGCAACATGGCCGACCTGGCCAATCGATACGATTGTTCCCTGGAGCAGATCCGCGCCATTCTGAAGCCGGGCAAGATCGCCGACGCTTTGTCGGACATCATCGGCAACGTCGAGCGGATCGAAAGGGACGACCGGATCGGCGCCGCGCTGGAAGGGGCGGTTCGACAGGCGCGCATGACGGAAAAAAAGCGCCCGCAGTAGCCGATAGAACGGCGCCGCATCCAACGGGCCTGACGCCCCCCTCGCGACCGAGGGGGCGCTGAATGAAACAGGCTCAGATGTCGAGGTTGGAAACGTTGAGCGCGTTGGTTTCGATGAAATCGCGCCGGGGTTCGACCTCGTTGCCCATCAGCGTGGCAAATATCGCGTCGGCCGCGACGGCGTCCTCGATGGTGACCCGCAACAGCCGGCGCGTTTCGGGATTGACCGTGGTTTCCCAGAGCTGGTCCGGATTCATTTCCCCCAGACCCTTGAAGCGCTGGATGCTGCGACCCTTCTTGCTTTCCTCCATCAGCCAGCGATAGACATCGGTGAAGCGGCGCACCGGATGCTGCTGATTGCCGCGCTCGATGCGCGCATCCTCGCCGATCAGGTCGTGCACGGCCGCGCCGATTTTCGCAATGGCGCGGTACTCGCTGCCCTGGAAGAACGACGCATCCAGCACCGTGTCCTGACTGATGCCCTGACTGACCCGGCTGATGACCACGCCGCCAGCTTCCAGCCCGGTCAGCGTCCAGCGCACGCCGGCCGGGGAAGCGCCCTCCAGGCGTGCCTTGAAACGTTCTGTCCAACTTTCACGATCGAATCCTGGATCAAGTGAAAATGGTTCAAAATCAACCAGTTGATCTATTACAGTCGGATCGTAGCGGCGTTCCAGACGGGCCGCTGCCAGGCTGGCGGTATGGAAGTCGGTCAACAGCGCGTTCAGCGCGTCGCCATGGATCGGCGGCTGATCGTTGCCCGGCAGGAGCCGCGCTCCGTCCAGGGCACGGTCAATCAGGTAGCGCACCAATTCATTTTCGTCCTTCAGGTACCACTCCTGCTTGCCCTGCTTGATCTTGAACAGCGGTGGCTGGGCGATGTAGACATAACCCTTCTCGATCAACTCCGGCATCTGACGGTAGAAAAATGTCAGCAGCAGCGTGCGGATATGTGAACCGTCAACGTCTGCGTCGGTCATGATGATGATGTTGTGATAGCGCAGCTTGTCGAGGCTGAACTCGTCCTTGCCAATGCCTGTACCCAGCGCAGTAATCAGGGTGCCGACTTCAGCCGAGCCCAGCATCTTGTCGAAACGCGCCTTTTCGACGTTCAGGATCTTGCCCTTCAGCGGCAGAATGGCCTGGAATTTTCGATTTCGGCCCTGCTTGGCCGATCCACCGGCCGAGTCACCCTCGACGATGAACAGTTCCGACAGGCTGGGATCCTTCTCCTGGCAATCGGCGAGCTTGCCGGGCAGGCCGGCAACGTCGAGCACGCCCTTGCGCCGGGTCATGTCGCGTGCCTTGCGAGCCGCCTCGCGGGCGCGCGCCGCCTCGATGGCCTTGGACGCGATGGTGCGCGCATCCTGCGGATTTTCAAGCAGAAAATCGCGCAGTTGCTCACTCAGCGCGGCTTCCACCGCCGACTTCACTTCGCTGGAAACCAGCTTTTCCTTGGTCTGCGACGAAAACTTCGGATCGGGGACTTTGACCGAAAGCACGGCGATCAGCCCTTCGCGGCAATCATCGCCGGTGACCTGCACCTTGGCCTTTTTGGCCAGGCCGCTTTCCTCGATATAGTTGTTCAGGGTACGCGTCAACGCAGCGCGGAAACCGGCCATGTGCGTGCCGCCGTCGCGCTGCGGAATCGTGTTGGTGTAGCAGAACACGCTTTCCTGGTAGGCGTCGGTCCACTGCAGCGCGGCTTCCACGGTGATCTCGTCGTGCTCGGCCTCGAAATGCAGCGCGTTCGGATGGAGCGG
>JAGXKW010000119.1 GCA_018334995.1 Wenzhouxiangellaceae bacterium | reverse complement strand
GAAATCAAAAGCTGCCTCTCGCAGAATCTTCAGCGCCGTAACCGGGCCCGCTTTCGCCGAGCCGGCGGATGGTGCGTGTTCGCTGCGCTCAACGCACCCTACGCGGGAAATAGTGATTTTGCAGGGAGCGTTGAGCGCAGCGAATACGCACCACGACGCGGGGAATGGTGATTTTGCAGGGTGCGTTGAGCGTGGGGGAATAGCACCACGACGCGGGAAATAGTGATTTTGCAGGGTGCGTTGAGCGCAGCGAATACGCACCACCAGCACGCTTCCAGAAGTGATCAGCCCGACTGCGCTTGACTTGCCCGGGCCACATGCGCCAAAACCAGCCTTCAATTTTCGCCTTTCCTGACGACTTCGCGAGCGCTGTTTTCCGGTCTTTGCTAGTGGTTCCCGGTGATCTCGCCTTCCTTGAACAGGAACTTGCCAAGCTGTTCGTCGAAGTCGCCGTCGTTGCGGCGCAGCCATTCCAGAATCATCGCGGCGTGCTCGATTTCCTCGCGCATGTTGTGCAGCAGGATCTCCTTGAGCGCATCGTCGTCGCAGTCGTCGGCGCGCTGGCGGTACCAGTCGGCCGCCTCGAGCTCTTCCATCAGGGACACGATGGCCTGGTGCATGGCCAGGGTCTTGTCGCTCAAGCGCTCGCGCGGGGCGTGCAGTCCTTCACTTGACATGGTTGGGTTCTCCTCGGGTCGGGACGATGCATGAATCTGCAATTCGGCTCAAGAATAAATCAATCGCGGCGGCGCGCGGGTCCGACGCGCGACATTATTTCAGCATTCAGGTGACAATCATCCTGTATGTCGCTAAAATAAATGACATTATTCCGGTTGCAAACGGCGCGAATCCGGTGCATAGTAAACGCACGACGGGCATTCAGGAGACGGCTCGAACCCAGGTCATGACCAGAACACGCCTGACAACATGCTTGCTGCTGCTCTCGCTGGCCGGCGCCGTGGTCGCCGGCGAGATCGAAAACGTGCGCGTTTGGACCGGCCCGGACAAGACCCGCGTGGTGCTCGATCTGGACCGCAGCGTCGACTACAGCGTGTTTTCGCTGGACGACCCGGACCGGCTGGTCGTCGACATCGACGGCTCGCGCATGGCGCTGGACCCCGAACTGGATCCGGAGCACAGCGGCGTGGTGAGCAAGGTGCGCTATGGCGTGCGCGACGGTGAAGACCTGCGGGTGGTGCTGGACCTGTCCGAAGCGGCACGGGCCAAGAGTTTCCTGCTCGAGCCCACCGGCAGCTACGGCCACCGGCTGGTGCTGGACCTGTTCCCGAAAAACGCCCGCTCGGCCGCCGAGCGCGTGCGCCAGGTCGCCCGCAGCCTGCCCGAAGACGACCGCGACATGGTCGTGGCGATCGACGCCGGGCACGGCGGCGAAGACCCCGGCGCGATCGGTCCCAGCGGCATGTACGAAAAGAACATCGTCCTGGCGCTGGCAGGCGAGCTGGAGCGCCAGGTCGAGGAAGCGCCCGGCATGACGCCGGTGATGATCCGCACCGGCGACTATTACGTGCCCCTCAACGAGCGCTTCCAGCGCGCCCGCGAAGCCCGCGCCGACCTGTTCGTGTCGATCCATGCCGACGCCTTCCGCGACCGGCGGGTACGCGGGAGTTCGGTCTATATTCTCTCGCGCAGCGGGGCCTCCAGCCAGGCCGCGCGGCTGCTGGCGCAAAGCGAGAACCAGGCCGACATGATCGGCGGCGTCGACCTGGAGCAAAGCGACGACATGCTGCGCTCGGTCCTGCTGGACCTGTCGCAGAACGCATCGCTGGAATACAGCCAGACCGCGGCATCCCGGATTCTCGACGAACTGGGAACGGTGGGCCGAAACCACCGCAAGCAGGTCGAGAGCGCCAACTTCGTCGTGCTGCGCTCGCCGGATGTGCCCAGCGTACTGGTCGAGGTCGGCTTCATCAGCAATCCCAGCGACGAGGCCAACCTGGGCTCGCGCCAGCACCGAAACCGGCTGGCCGGCGCCCTCCGGCGCGGCATCGAAAAGCACTTCCGCGAAACCGCCCCGCGCGGCACCTGGTTCGCCGCCAACCGCGACGACCCGGCCCGCTACGTCGTGCAGCGCGGCGACACCCTGGGCATCATCGCGCAGCGCTACTCGGTCAGTCTGAACCGGCTGCGCCAGGCCAACGCCATCCAGGGCGATGTGATCCATCCCGGCGCGGTGCTGGAAATTCCCACCGGCTGAACCGCCTGCCCGAGAAAAAAGCCGGCACGGACTTGCCGGGCGCACGAAAATCTAGTAACATTCTCGCTCTTTGACCGAACCCGTGTTCCGATTTTCTGGGGCCAACACAAAATCATGAAAACTTTCAGCGCAAAACCGCATGAAGTCCGCCGCGAATGGCTGGTCGTCGATGCCGCAGGCAAGAACCTCGGCCGCCTGTCCAGCGAAATCGCCCGCCGACTGCGCGGCAAGCACAAACCGGAATTCACGCCGCACGTCGACACCGGCGATTACGTCGTGGTCATCAACGCCGAGAAGATCGCGGTGACCGGTCGCAAGATGAGCGACAAGATGTACTACCACCACACCGGCTACATCGGCAATCTCAAGTCCACCAACCTCGAGACCCTGCTCGACAAGCACCCGGAACGGGTTCTGCAGCAATCGATCAAGGGCATGCTGCCGAAAAACCCGCTGGGCCGCGCGATGCTGAAGAAGCTCAAGGTCTACGCCGGCGACCAGCACCCGCATTCGGCGCAGCAGCCGCGCGCGCTGGAACTGTAAAAGAGAAATACGGCAAGCGAACCAGGATCAAGCAATGTCCAACGAACAGTTTTACGGCACCGGCCGTCGCAAGACCTCGACCGCGCGGGTATTCCTGCGCCGCGGCACCGGCCAGATCATCGTCAACAAAAAGCCGATCGAAGAATTTTTCGGCCGCGAAACCGCGCGCATGATCGCGCGCCAGCCGCTGGAGCTGACCCAGCTCGGCGACAGGTTCGACATCCACGCCACGGTATCCGGCGGCGGCACCACCGGCCAGGCCGGTGCGCTGCGCCTGGGACTGGCGCGTGCGCTGACCGAATACGACGATACCCTGCGCGGCGAAATGCGCACCGCAGGCTTTCTCACCCGCGACGCACGCGCCGTGGAGCGGAAGAAGATCGGCTTGCACAAGGCAAGGAAAGCCACCCAATACTCCAAGCGCTAATTCTACGGCCTTGTTTCGCCCAGGTCGACGTCGTGCAGTGCTCGGAATCCTCATGTGCCTGAAAGCACACCGCGGTTCCTGTGCTCCGCCCGCCGCCGACCTGGACGAAAACGGCTCGTAGAATCTCGTAGCCGGGTTCGGTTCGACAAGCATCCAGCCCCGGTGCAAGACAACGGTCTCATGGGGGATCGTCTAGCGGTAGGACTACGGACTCTGACTCCGTCAGCGGGGGTTCGAATCCCTCTCCCCCAGCCAAATAGAAAACCCGGCCGAACTGGCCGGGTTTTTTATTTGGCTGGGGGAGAGGGGATCGCTGCGA
>JAGXKW010000062.1 GCA_018334995.1 Wenzhouxiangellaceae bacterium | reverse complement strand
AGGAATTGACTATTTCCCGCGTAGGGTGCCGTTGAGCGCAGCGAAGCGCACGAGCAAGCCTGTTCGATGAGAGACGCTCAGCCGCGGTACCGGAGCCCGGGTAAGCGAATCGCACCCGGGCTGTTGCCTTGATCCGCACCCGGTCGCGGATGCGCGCTGCGCGCTGATCCGGGCTACGAAACAGACGGTCTTTCTTCGGTTTCCTTTGCGCCTTGGCGAGAGCGGTCTTCGCCTTTGCTTTTAACCGCTGTCTAGAGCTCGATTTCGCTCCAGCGCCCGTGCTGCCAGGCCAGCGCGAACCAGATCGTCTGGCCGGCGCGGTAGATGGCGTAGAGGATCCACACCCCGATCAGCCCATAACCGAGTATCGGACCGATCAGCGCGGCCAGCGGCAGGAACAGCAACCACTGCGTGACGATGGAAATCTTCATGACCTTGTGCGTGTCGCCGGCGCCGAGCAGGGCGTGCATCATGGCCAGCCCGCCGGTGTCGACGCCGATGATCACGCCCGTGATCAGCATCGGCAGGTAGGCCACTTCCAGCGTGGCGGGATCGGTCAGGAATATGCCGAGGATGGGCTTGCCAAAGGCGATCACCCCGACGCCCATCAGCGTGCCCAGCGCGCCGACGTAGAGCATCGCGTTCCAGCCCCACAGCCGTGCGTCTTCGACGTTTGCGCGCCCCAGCGCGTTGCCGACCATGGTCGAGGTGGCCATGCCCATGGCAATCGCCGGCAGCACGATCAGCAGGCCCAGGGTCAGCAGCACGTGCACCGCGGCCAGTTCGCGGGTGCCGATGTAGCCGACGATGGTGATCAGCGCCACCATGCCGCCGGCGAAGAACAGCTGCTGCAGGCTGGCCGGCAGCGTGCGCTTCATTTGATCCACGAGCATGGCGCGCGACGGGATGCGGTGCAGAAAGCCCTCGGCCCAGGCGTACCTGATGCCGAAAGCGAAGTAGATCAGCGTGCCCAGGAAGATCGAGATGGTGGTCGCCAGCCCGGCGCCGGTCACGCCCAGCGCCGGCGCGCCCAGGTTGCCGAAGATGAACACCCAGTTCAGAAAGATGTTGATCGCGTGCATGATGACCAGCGTGGTCAGGTAGAACCGTGTCTTGTGTACCGCGGCCCAGTAGCCGCGAAACGAGAAATTCATGCCCACGGCCACCAGCGCCAGCAGCCGTACTTGTAAATACGGCGTGGCTTCGCGCACCACTTCGGTATCAGGGTTGATCAGGCCCAGCAGCTGAGGTGCGAAGACGATCACCACCACCGATAGCGGAATTCCGAGAATCAGCGCCAGCAGCAGCCCGCCGTTGAGCGGCACCGCGATTTCTCCGTGCGCGCTCTGGCCGACCCGGCGTGCGCAGTAAGCCTGGACGCCGGTGGACAGGCCGAGGATGAACGCCATCGACAGCCAGTTGGCGAACGAGCCCAGGCCGGCCGCAGCCAGCGCGGTGGTGCCCAGCCGGCCGACCATGGCGATGTCGACCAGGTTGAGAATGTTCTGCGACATCATGCCGCCGATGATGGGCAGCGCCAGCGCCAGCAGCGCGCGGCGGCGCTCGCGGCCGGGGAAATAGTCCCTGGTCGCCGCCAGCGCGTTCACTGTCGGGATCCCGTGTTCGAAATGCCGGTGTCTGCAATCACCCCGGCATTGTGCCGCGTGGCGCGATACGGGGTGTGACTTTCAGCGATCCCCAGCGTGCAATTAGGGTCGCTCCCGGATCAGGGCTACCTCGCCGACAAATATTGGATCTACGTGAATTGAATAGCGCGTCTACGGTCGGATCAATGATTTGACCTCAGATGAGCATTCATGCTACGTTGAATTCGGAGGTCCGCAGTTTGGCGCAGTCCGCAGTTGGCGCGGTCCGCGATTGGCAATCTCTGCAAAGGAGAAAATTATGCGAATCGCACTCGCTTTACTTTTTGTCGCCTCGGTTATGACTCTTTCGACTTCTGCAACAGCAGATGGAGATAAGGTCCTTCTTTGTCCCGACGGCGAAGACTGCACGGTGATAACTTGTGGTAGCGATTTTTGCACCGTCTACCATTGCAGTGGCGGTACTTGCACCGATGTCGGACAGTATCCGAATCCGAATTCCGGCGGCGGAGATGGAGGATCGGAATCAACATCTCTGGGCATGACGTCTGAGTCTGGAGAGGGTACAAATGCAAAATCATCAATCACCGACGACCAAGTTCTGCCGCTTTATGGACCGAGCCCTGGCTTGTCCTGCGGCAGTCAGCGCTGTGTGATCAAGACGTGCAACGAGCTGGAGTGCTCATTGATTGGCTTCGAGGAAGGCCGTGCAATTTCCCTCGGATCATTCAAGAACAACGATTCGGTCGTAGAACTGATTGCCGAGGATTTTCGGAACACCGGGCGGGAGTCCGAAAAGCAGCGTTAATCTTCCAATCGTGTGAGGCCAATCGGTTTTTTATGGCCTGGGGCCTGTCACCAACAGGCCTCAGGCCGTTTCGTCGCTATTGACGTAAACGCTGACCTCGCGCGTCGCCCGGAAGGTGATCTCCGGGTGGCGTTCCTGGGCCAGCTGCAGGTTGACCCGCGTCGGCGCCAGGTAGACCAGCCGGCCGCCGCCGTCCTCGGCCAGGTGCTGGATGTTCTTGTCGCGGAACTTCTCCAGGTCGCGCTCGCTGTCGGCCGAGACCCACCGGCAGGTGGCGACGTTGACGTTCTCGAAGCCGGCTTCGCAGTTGTACTCGGACTTCAGGCGGTAGGCGACCACGTCGAACTGCAGCACGCCGACCGCGCCCAGCACCAGGTCGTTGCCCATCAGCGGCTTGAAGAACTGGGTCGCGCCTTCCTCCGACAACTGGGTCAGGCCCTTGGTCAGCGCCTTGAGCTTGAGCGGGTCGCGCAGTCGCACCCGGCGGAACAGTTCCGGGGCGAAGCTGGGAATGCCGGCGAACTGCAGCTCCTCGCCCTCGGTGAAGGTGTCGCCGATGCCGATCGTGCCGTGGTTGTGCAGGCCGACGATGTCGCCGGGAAACGCCTGCTCGGCCGCTTCGCGCTCGGCGGCCATGAAGGTCAGCGCGCCGTGGGTGCGCTGCTCCTTGCCGATGCGCACGTGGTGCAGCTTCATGCCCTTGGTGAACGTCCCCGAACACACCCGCATGAACGCCATCCGGTCGCGGTGGGCCGGGTCCATGTTGGCCTGGACCTTGAACACGAAGCCGGTCAGCTTGTCTTCCTCGGGTTTTACCGTGCGGCCCAGCGTGGCGCGCGGCTGCGGCTTCGGCGCGTGCTCGACGAATTCGTCCAGCAACGGAATGACGCCGAAGTTGTTGAGCGCCGAGCCGAAGAAGACCGGCGTCTGCTCGCCCTTCAAATAGCGCGCGGCGTCGAAGTCGTGGCTGGCGCCCTTGACCAGCTCGATTTCGTCTCTGAGTTCGGCGGCCATGTCGCCCAGCTCGGCGTCGGCCTCGGAACTGTTCAGGCCCTTGATGACTTTCGGTTCCTGGCGCAGATAGTTCTTGCCCGACTCGTACAGATGGATTTCGTCTCGGAGCATGTGATAGATACCCCTCAGACGCCGCCCCATGCCGACCGGCCAGGTGATCGGCGCGCATTCGATGCCCAGGACTTCCTCGACCTCGTCGAGCAGTTCGATGGGCTCTCTCCCTTCGCGGTCGAGCTTGTTGATGAAGGTGAAGATGGGCGTGTCGCGCAGCCGGCACACGTCCATCAATTTGATGGTCCTCTCCTCCACGCCCTTGGCGCAGTCGATGACCATCAGCGCCGAATCGACCGCGGTAAGAACCCGGTAGGTATCTTCGGAAAAGTCGGCGTGGCCGGGCGTGTCGAGCAGATTGACGATGGCGTCGTGGTAAGGAAACTGCATCACCGAAGAAGTGATCGAGATGCCGCGCTCCTTTTCCATCTCCATCCAGTCCGAAGTCGCGTGGCGCGAGGCCTTGCGCGACTTGACCGAGCCGGCCAGCTGGATCGCGCCGCCGAACAGCAGGAACTTTTCGGTCAGCGTGGTCTTGCCGGCATCGGGGTGCGAGATGATCGCGAACGTGCGGCGACGGTCGATTTGTTCGGAAAGCTGGGGCACGGCCTGGAATCTGCTGGCTGGGATAAACCAGCCATTGTAATGCCTAAGCCGGTATACGCGAGTCGGTACGCGCGAGTCGGCACGCACGCAGGCACCGGGTCTGCCCGGGAGGCCGCCACCGGTGGACATTGCATTTCTGCGTATAATCAGAACTCTGAAACCCGGATGCCGCAGTGCCTTCGATCATGCTCGACAAACCGATTGCCAACGCCCCGGGGTTGCGTATCCTGCTGATCTCGGCGTTCCTGGTGGCCGCCGGCCTTGGGTCGGGGTCCGGCAATGCGTTGTCGCCCCCGCCGCCGCTGCCCGAGGATCGGCTGGTGGCGTTCTACCAGGCCACCGGCGGCGACGACTGGTTCAACAACGACGGCTGGCTGGATCCGAACATACCCATTTGCGAGTGGTACGGCGTAACTTGCCGGAACAACACGGATTTCGGGTTCATCGAAATCGCCGAAATCGCGCTGCCCGACAACAACCTGACCGGCACGATCGGCAACGGCGACGCCTTCGACGGCGACGTCTTCGATATCCCGGCGGTTGCCATCGACCTGAGCGGCAACCGCATCGAAGGTCCGCTGGATCGGATCCCGTTCTGGCTCGGGCGGGTGGATCTTTCGCGCAACCTGCTCACCGGCCCGCTGCCGGCCGCACGCGACGGCACGATCATCGGCACGCCGCCGCCGGATTTCTTTTCGGCGCTTGGGCAGCTGAACCTGTCGTCCAACGGCTTCGAAGGCGCAATTCCCGAGGATTGGGAACGCTTTGAAATCCAGGAACTGGACCTTTCCGGCAACTTTCTCGACGGTGGGCTCGCCAGTGCGTTCGCGGCCATCGGCGAGCTGCCCGCGTCCCGCATCGACGTCGCCGACAACGGATTCAGCGGCACGGTACCGCCCGAAATCACCGATCTGTCGCTGCTGGAGGCCGTCGGCCTCAACCTGTGCTGGAACGCGCTGGACGCCGATCAAGAGATCGACGAGTGGCTTGCCGCGCACCACGTCGGCGGCGAGAACTGGCGCGATTGCCAGAACCGTTCGCGGCTGCCCGTCGATACCGCGATCAGCGGTTCCTGGTTCGCGCCCGAGCGTTCCGGCGAGGGGGTTTCATTTCATTTTCTGCCCGGCGATTCGGCGCTGCTGTACTCGTTCGGTTTCGACCTCGACGGCAACCAGATGTGGATGTTCGAGATCGGAAACGTGTTCGAAACCCACATCGAATGGCCGGGGCTGATGGAAACGCGGGGCGATTTCGGCGCCGGCCTGCGCCAGAGCGAGGAAAGCACCGCGTTGCGCGTGACCGGCGCGCTGCGTGCCGATCGGCTGGGTCCGGAGACCTTTCAGGTCGAGCGCGAATTCAAGGACTGGCGCGGCTGTCCCCCGCTGGAAGATTCCACCGAGCCCGGTCTCGAGGCACCGTCTGTGCCGCCCTGTCCGGTGTCGTTTCTTTCCGACCGGCTCGAGCACCGGCAGCTGACCCGGCTGGCCGGCGCCTCGTGCGCCAACCGGCATCCGGCGCAATGGCTGTCCGGCGCCTGGTTCGGCACCGATCGCTCCGGCGAAGGATTCCTCATCGAGGTGATTCCGGATGGGCGCGCCGTGGTCTACTGGTTCACCTACATGCCCGACGGCAGCGGCCGGCAGGCGTGGATGATGGGCGTCGGCGATATTGAACTGGCTTCCGGTCAGGCCGATCCCGGCCAGCCGGTGGCCCGGATCGACGTCGAAAAGATGGTTCGGCCCACGGGTGGCGAGTTCGGCCCCGGTTTCGATCCCGCCGCGATCGAGCGCGAGGTCTGGGGCCGGGTCCGGCTGGAGTTCTTCGACGAAGACGGCGGCGAGGTGGCCTGGGAGAGCGATACCGAAGCCTTCGGCATCGGCGGCCATTCCCTGGCGCGCCTGACGCGGCCGCGGCTTGCGGTGTGTCAATAAGCGACAGTCAATACCGGCAAGTAAGCATTCCGCTCAATCCGGCTCCAGCCGTCGGCCTTCGTGGTCGTCCATGCGAAACGGCACCGAGACCAGCTGCATGCCGCGGTTGGCCTGGACGGCGAAGTGCAGGTGCGGGCCGGTCGAGAAGCCGGTATTTCCCGAGCGGCCGATGACCTGGCCGACCTCGACGCGCTCGCCGGGTCGGACCAGCACCGCGTTGTAGTCGAGATGCGCGTAGACGGCCATGCTGCCGTCGTCGTGCAGGATCCGGACATAGTTGGCGCGCGGTCCGTCGCGCTCGGGATCGTTGCCGGCGCGGTGGAAGTAGCGTTCGACGTCCATGACCGTGCCGGCGCGTGCGGCGTGCACCGGGGTGCCTACCGGCAGCGTGAAATCGATGGCGTAACGGCTGTGCGGCGCGTCGTGGCTGAATCCGCCGCCGAAGCCCTGCCCGATCCGTACCGGCCGATCCGGGGCCAGCGGCACCCGGTAGCGATGCTCCGTGTCGATTTCCGGATCCAGGGCGCCGGGGATGGCCGACATTTCGATCGAATATCGCCAGCCGGCGTTCGGGTCCAGCGGCCCGATCAGGACCGATCGGTGGCCCGCGGCCGGCAACTCGATCGTGGCCGGAAGCGACGGCTCGGTCACGGCGTTGGCCGAATCGTTCAGGCCGACGGCGATCGTCACCGGTCCGTGCATGCGATTGGCGAAGCGCCACTCCGGCTCCCGCTCGCTGCCGACGTTGGACATATCCACCGGGGCTTCGGGCTGGGCGATCGCGCGCTGGACGCGGATCTCGTAATCGCCGTCGGGCTTGCGGTCGCTCAGGTGACGAATGCCGTTCTCGTCTTCCCAGATGTAGACTTCCTGGGCATCGACAGCAACCGGCAGCGCAAGGGCCAAAATCAGGCCAACGGAAATGATCAGGGCGCCAGCCATCGGTCCGTACGCACGGTTTCGCAGGTCATGAGGATTTTTGCTCATTCATTATCTTGCCCAGGTATCCGATCCCGCGCAAACCCGGAAAGTTCAGAGACCTTCTATTAACCCGGCATTCAAACAGGCATGCCGGGTTAATGCCCGGCCGGCACGGCCGGGCCGCGAATCGGAGCGATTTGCGGACAGGCACCGCAAATCGCGAGCAACGAAGGCCATAGGTATTTCGTTGCCGGGTTAATAAGAAACGTAAGGAACCTCAGCACTCGATGACGTTGACGGCCAATCCGCCGCGCGAAGTTTCCTTGTACTTGGTCTTCATGTCGCGGCCGGTGTCGCGCATGGTCTTGATGACCCGGTCCAGCGAAACATGGTGCTTGCCTTCGCCGGCCATGGCCATGCGGGTGGCGTTGACGGCCTTGACCGCGCCCATGGCGTTGCGCTCGATGCACGGGATCTGCACCAGGCCGCCGACCGGGTCGCAGGTCAATCCCAGGTTGTGCTCCATGCCGATTTCGGCGGCGTTCTCGACCTGCTCCATGGTGCCGCCCAGGGCTGCGGTCAGTCCGCCGGCGGCCATCGAGCAGGCTACGCCCACTTCACCCTGGCAGCCGACTTCGGCGCCGGAGATCGAGGCGTTTTCCTTGTACAGGATGCCGATTGCGCCGGCGGTCAGCAGGAATTCGATCACGCCGTCCTCGCTGGCCGACTCGACGAACCGGCGGTAGTAGTGCAGCACGGCCGGGATGATGCCGGCCGCGCCGTTGGTGGGCGCGGTGACCACCCGGCCGCCGGCGGCGTTTTCCTCGTTGACCGCCAGCGCGTAGAGGTTGATCCAGTCCAGGCTGTCCAGGTCCTCGCGCCGGGCACGTTCCCTCAGCCGGCCGTAAAGCTTCGGCGCACGGCGCCCGACCCGCAACCCGCCGGGCAGGTAGCCCTCGCTTTCCACGCCTCGCTGTACGCAGTCCTTCATCGCCTGCCAGATCCGGAACAGGCCATCGCGGATTTCGTCTTCGCTGCGCCAGGCCTGCTCGTTGGCCAGCATCACCTCGCCGATGCGCAGTTCGTGGCGGTGGCAGATCTCGAGCAGCTCTTCGCCCGATTCGAACGGATAGGCCATCGGCGTGGTGTCGGCCACGATGCGGTCGGCGGCCGCTTCGTCGGGGTTGACCACGAAACCGCCGCCGACCGAATACGACTCGCGCCGAAGCAGGCTGTTGCCGCCGTCATCGAAAGCCTCGAAACGCATCCCGTTGGAATGAAACGGCAGCGTCCGGCGCTTGTGGAAGGTCATGTCGCGCCTGAGATCGATGGCCAGTTCGCGCCGGCCCAGCAGCGACACCGTGCCGGTTGAATAGATTTCGGTGATGCGCGGGCCGATCCGGTCGGGATCGAGGGCGTCGGGCATTTCTCCTTCCAGTCCCAGCAATACCGCCTTGTCGGTGCCGTGGCCCCGGCCGGTGTGACCCAGCGAGCCGAACAGCTCTAGCTGGAGCTTCGCGACCTTGTCGAGCACGCTCTCGCGCTCCAGCGCGAGGGCAAACAGGCAGGCCGCCCGCATCGGCCCGACCGTGTGCGAACTGGACGGGCCGATGCCGATCTTGAACAGGTCGAATACGCTGACGGCCATGATTTCTTGCGCTCGTTAACAGCAGGTCCGAAAACTCATTATGCAGCCCGTCGGACGCGCTGTCACCTACAGTGCCGGCCGCAACCGAGACTTGGCCGACCGCCTGGCCCAGGGAATCATCGGTCTGCCGTCGGGCCGAATTCGGCCCTGGAAACCCGGCCGATTTCGGTCATAATGCTCGACCTGAAAAATTCCATGCAAAAGGTATTCGATGGGACTGCTGTTTTATACCCGTGAGCCGTGCGAGCTCTGCGAGAAAGCCTACAAGCTGATCACGGTGGGCGGCCTGGCCGACCGGATCGAAGTCGTCAACATCGACGACGATCTCGACCTGCTGCAGCGCTACGGTGACCAGGTCCCGGTGGTGCGCAACGAGGATACGGGTGAAAAGCTGACCTGGCCGTTCACCGCCTCCCAGGTGCGCGAACTGGCGGGCCTGGACTGATGCTGCAGCCTGTGCGGGCAGGCAGGGGCTCGGCTGCATGAGTGTCACTTCGACGCTGTCGCGCATCGGGCCGGAGGAGCTGCAGCTTGCGCTGATCGCGGGGATCGCGCATGTCCAGACCCGGCGTGACCTGATCAACCGCATCAACGTGTTCCCGGTGCCCGACGGCGATACCGGCACCAACCTGATCTTTACCCTCAACAGCGTCGGCCAGCGGCTCAAGGCCGGCCGCAATCGACGCATTCCGCAATTGCTCGACGAAGTCGCCGACGCCGCACTGGACGGCGCGCGCGGCAATTCCGGCGCGATCATGGCCCAGTACTTTCACGGCATCAGCGAGAGCTGCCGCCAATGCGGCGAACTGGATGCGCGCCAGCTCGCGGCCGCTTCCAGGGCCGGCGCGGCCGCGGCCTGGTCGGCCATGTCCAGGCCGGTGGCCGGCACCATGCCGACGGTACTCGAGGATTTCGGCGACGCCATGGTCGAGGGTGTCGAACAGGGCATCGGCGACATTCGGCAGTTGTTCTATCGCGCCCGCAAAGCTGCGCACCGGTCGCTGGCCGAGACCCCGGACAAGCTGACGGTGTTGCGCGATGCCGGGGTGGTGGATGCCGGCGGCCAGGGCTTCGTCGACTTTCTCGACGGCATCTGGCGCTACATCCGAAGCGGCAAGTTGCCGGCCGGCGGCGAGCTGATGCAGCCGCCTGCCGGCGGCGAGGAGATGGCCCATGCCGGGGCGGCGCCTTCGGAACACCGTTACTGCACCGAGTGCCTGATCGCCGGCGAGGCGGTGGCCGTCGCCGAGTTGCGCGAGGCGCTGGAGGCGCTGGATGCCAGCTCGCTGGTCGTTGCCGGAGGCGGCCGCCGGGCGCGCGTGCACATCCACACCGACCGGCCCGGCGACGTGTTCAAGCTCTGTTCCGGATTCGGCGAGATCAAGCAGCAGAAAGCCGATGACATGACGCGCCAGCACGGCCTGATCAATCAGCGCGGCCGGATTGCGGTGGTGACCGATTCGGCGGCCGACCTGCCGGCCGAAGAGGTCGACCGGCTCGCGATCCATGTCGTGCCGCTGCGGCTTTTCTTCGGCGACGAGGAATTTCTCGACAAGCTCTCGATTCAGCCCTCGGCGTTCTACGCCCGGCTGGCCGATTCCGACTTCCATCCCCAGACCTCGCAGCCGCCCCCGCGCGACTTCCGGCGCCAGTTCGAACTGTTGACCAGCCACGGCCACGAGGTCCTCGCGATGCCTATTTCGGGCAAGCTCAGCGGCACCTGCCAGGCCGCCGAGCAGACCGCCGCGCGAATGCACGAGCAGCCGGTAACGGTGTACGACACGCGCAATGCGGCCTGCGGCCAGGCGCTGATGACGCTGTTCGCGGCCGAGGCGGCGGCCAACCGCTGGCCGATGGAAAGGATTCTCGGCGCGCTCGAAGAACTCGGGCCGCGCACCCGCACGTTCGCGCTGGCACGTGATCTGTCGTGGGGCGTCAAGGGCGGCCGGGTCAAGCCGTGGATGCACTGGCTGGCAGGCAAGCTGCGGCTCAACCCGGTACTGGCCAACACGGTGGACGGGCGACTGACCGCACGCGGCGTGATTCCCGGCCGGGTCGGCGCGGTCAAGCGCTTCGCGCGCTACCTGACCCGGCGCATGGACAAGCGGCAGACCTATCGGATCCTAATCAGCCACACCGACGCCGAAGCCGATGCGCGTCGCCTGCGCGAGCTGTTGCTGACCAGTCATCCGGAAGTCGATGCCTGCTGGGTCGAGGAGGCGAGCCCGGCGGTCGGCGTGCACGCCGGCCCCGGCTCGCTGATCGTGGGCCTGCAGCCATGGCGGGCGCCGGAGGCTTACGACAAGGGCGGCGAAAATGCTTGACCTGGCCTGGATGATATTGCTGGGCTACCTGCTGGGTTCGCTGTCCGGGTCACTGCTGCTGGGCCGGCTGCGCGGCGTCGACATTCGCGCCATGGGTTCGGGCAATGCCGGCGGCACCAATGCACTGCGCAGCGTCGGCTGGATGTTTGCTCTGGCGGTGGTGCTGATCGATATCGCAAAGGGCGTGGCCGCCGCGCTGGCAGTCCCGATGCTGCCGCCGCTTTTCGGCAACAGCCTGCCGCTGGATACGGCCAGCATCGGTGCGCTGTGCGGCCTGGCCGCGGTCGCCGGACACGTCTGGCCGGTGTATTTCGGCTTTCGCGGCGGCAAGGGCGCCGGCACCGCCGTCGGCGTGGTTGCGGTGATCGCGCCTTGGTGCATCCTGCCGCTGGTCGTGGTCTGGCTGGTCACGTTGCTGGGCACCGGTTTCGTCGGCCTGGCGACGGTGGTGGCCGGCCTGAGCCTGGTGCCCGCGATGTGGTTGCTGGGTCCCGAGCCGCTGCCGCCGTCGTTCGGGATCCTGGCCATCGTACTGGCCGGATTGCTGTTGTTCACTCATCGAAGCAACCTGGCGCGCCTGAGAGAGGGCACCGAAAACCGCTTCGAAAAGGCGCGCGTAATCAAGCGCCGACGATGACGCCCGAGGCGTTCCGATTGTTCCAGCATCTGGCCGACGGCGCGACGATCAACGCTGAACGGTACGCCGCTACCGCAGGCTTCAGCCGCGCGGAGCTGTCGAAGCAGGTCGAGCAGCTGCGCGCGGCGGGCCTGCCGATCGCCGCGGCGCAGGGCGCCGGTTATCGACTGGCCTGGCCGCTCGAGCTGCTCGACGCCGCCGAAATCCGCCGGGCCGGAAGGATCGAAGACGTCGGTGTCGAAGTCGCGCCGTTCCTGGATTCCACCAACCTTGCCCTGGCCGCGCGTTTTCGCCACCGCCATGCGTTGGCCGCCGAATATCAGACCGCCGGGCGCGGAAGGCGCGGACGGGACTGGTTCTCGCCGCCCGGATGCGGCATCTGCGTCTCGTTCGGGTATCGGTTCGAAACCGGCATTAGGCGCCTGGGGCCGCTGAGCCTGGTCGCCGGCGTGGCCGTCGCCGAAATGGCGGCAGACGAGGGCATTGCGGTGGGCCTGAAGTGGCCCAACGATCTCGTGGTCGAAGACCGGAAACTGGGTGGGGTGCTGACCGAGATTCGCGCGTCCGGCGAAGGGCCGTGCAATATCGTGTTCGGGATCGGAATCAACGCGCGCCTGCCCCGTGCCGACGAGGCGCCGGACGACTGCCTGCCGCCGGATCGATCCTGGACCGATCTGCACGCGGCGGGCGTGCAGCCACCGCATCGCAATCGGCTGGCAGGGCGGATGATCGCAGCGCTCGATTCCGCCTGCCGCGAGTTCGAACGCAGCGGGTTCGAGCCGTTCGTGCCGCGCTGGGCTGCGCTGGATGCCTTGTGCGGACGTCCGGTGCGCGTATGGAAGAGCCAACATCAGGCGTTCGACGGCATCGCCCGGGGCGTGACCCCTCGCGGTTTTTTGCGCGTGGCCAGGGACGGCGAGATCGCCGAACTCGATGCCGGGGAGGTCAGCGTCCGTGCCCGATGACTGGCTGCTGGAACTGGGGCATACGCGGCTCAAGCTGGCGCGGCGGGTCGACGGCGGGCTGTCGAGCGTCCAAGCGATCGAACTGGATCGCTTCGGCCGATGGCTTGCCGGGCAGCAGCCCGGACCGTGCGATCGGTTCTGGCTCGCCGCGGTGCCGATGCCGGAGGTCACGGCGCGGGTGAGCGGCGAACTGATCCGCGCCGGACTGGAATGGGCCGGCGTGTCGACCCATTCGGCCGCGTTGCCGGTGGCGGCCTCTTATGCCGGCATGGGCGTGGATCGCTGGCTGGCCTTGCAACCGGCCTGGGAGCGTGTGCGCTCGGCGTTCTGCCTGGTCGATTGCGGAACGGCCACCACGGTGGACCTGGTCGACGCGTGCGGCGTGCATCTGGGGGGCTGGATCATGCCGGGCATGGAAGCGGCCCGCCAGGGCCTGCTGACGCGCGCGCCCGGCCTGCGTCGACCGGCGGCCGACAGCGTGGCTGGACCGGGGCCGGCCCGGGACACCGCCGAGGCGATCGAGTCGGGCCTTTTGCTGCAGCAGGCCGGGGGGATCGTCCAGGCCTATACGCTGGCCACCGGCGTGCCCGAATTCGCGCCGGCGTCGCCACTGCTGCTGACCGGGGGCGCGGCCGGGCCGTTACAATCACTGCTTGAAGGGCGGGGCCTGTCGGTCCGGATTGAACCGGACCTCGTGTTGCAGGGCCTGGCCATGGCGGTCGAGTCCATGAGCGAGCGATGACGGGTTTCTGGCGTATCGTTGTAATCGTGCTGTTGCTGGCCAACAGCGCAATCCTGGTAATGCGTTCGCTGCAGCCCGAGCCTGAACCGCTGCCCGAGGCGCCGCCGCCGGATCCGGCAGTGCCCGAAGCCGAACTGGTGGCCGATGCCTATCGCCGGGAAACGGTTTCCGGGCCGCGTTGTTTCACGATCGGCCCGCTGGCGACGCTGGTGCAGCAGCGCCGGGCCGAAGACCGTTTGCGGCCGTTCGCCGACCGGATTCGCATGCGCACGACGCAGGCCGATCGCGACCGAGGCTGGTGGGTCTTCGTTGTCGCGCCCAGTCGATCGGGCGCCATCGAGCTGGCCCGGCAACTGGCAGAACGCGGCGCGGAAGATTATTTCGTGGTCGCCGACGGCGACTTGCCCGATGCGGTTTCGCTGGGATTGTTCGAAGACGTGGAAAATGCCCGCCGGCGGCGTGCAAGCATTCAGCGCATGGGTTTCGACGCCCAGCTTTCGGTCAGACGCGAGAAAATCCCGCAGTTCTGGATCGACTATCAGATCGATCCGGGGACGCGCTCGCCGTGGCGGTTCATTCTCAGGGCTTCGCCCGGGGCGCGGAATTTCCAGATTCCGTGTTTTTGAATTGGCCCGGGCACCCGAGCCGGGTGGCTTTCGTGTAGCCGGGTCTGGACTGGACTTCAGCTTCGAATTCAAATTCGAAGTCGATTTCAGAACGACGACCCGCACCGTGCCAAAGGAGCAAAAAAGCCCGCCGGCACGAAGCCCAGTGTGACTACCCCTGCGACGCGACGCCCATTTCCTGCAGCGCCTGGCGCGCCCGCTGGCCGGTCGGCGTTTCCGATTGCGCCGCGGTGCGGAAGTGCTCGACCGCCGCGGCGCGATTGCCGGTCTCGCGTTCGACGCTGCCCAGGTAATAGTGCCCGGCTGCCGTCGGCATGCGCTCGATGCTGGCCTGGAGGTCGCGGCGCGCCTGGGCGTGCTTGTCCAGTTCGGTGCGTACCATGCCGCGGCGCAGGTAATGATAGAACCAGCCCTGGTTTCGGGCCAGCGCCTGGGTATAGGCCAGGTCGGCTTCGGCAAGCTCGCCGCGCTCGGCCAGCGCATCGCCCTTCAGCGAGTGGAACAAAGCCTCGCCGGGTTCGATCTCCATGGCCCGGTTCGCGCGCTGCAGCGCAGTCTCCACATCGCCGTCCTGCAGCGCTTCGCGCCCTTCCTGGTAGGCTTCATAGGCCGGTTGCGCGCGCTTCAGGCGCGCAAGCTTTTGCTGGTATTCCTCGCGCCCGATCCGGCCGGAGTCGCCGAGTTTGGCCAGCAGCCGACGGTTGTTCTCGACGCGCTCGCGGCTCGGCGGGTGCGAGGCGAACAGCGCCGAAAATGCGTCCTGTTCGCTGCCTTCGGAAATGCGCAGAAAGGTTTCCTGCAGTTCCACCGCGCCCCTGGGATTGTAGCCGGCGCGCTTCATGTAGCGCATCCCGTAAAGATCGGATTCGCGCTCGGCATCGCGCGAGTAGCGCTGCGAGATCAACTGGGCGCCGACCATGCCGCCCATCAACGCCACCTGACTGAAACGCTCGTCGTCGGTCGCCGCGCCCGCGGCGATGCCACCGGCCAGTACCGCGCCC
>JAGXKW010000061.1 GCA_018334995.1 Wenzhouxiangellaceae bacterium | reverse complement strand
CGGGATGGTTGGAGTCGAGTCAACATTATCACCTACAGGCGGGGCCGCGCATCGGGCCGGTGCGCTTCGCTTCGCTTCGCTCAACGGCACCCTACGCGGGTGGTAGCGGTCTTGTAGGGTGCCGTTGAGGCGGAGCCGAAGCGCACCGAATCGACGATCGACCAACAGACCAAACAAACAACCCGCGTAGGGTGCCGTTGAGGTGGAGCCGAAGCGCACCGTGGTTTTCGGACTACCAGCCCACGCGCTCGAGCGATCGGTCGCCGTCGAATTCGCGCCAGTGTTCGGCGAAGGTCTTGCCGGTGACCGGGTGCTTCAGGTCGGGCGCCAGGTCGGCCAGGGGCTTGAGGACGTGGGCGTACTTCAGGATTTCGCCGCGCGGCAGCACCAGTCTGCCGAACCGACCGGTACGCGCGCCGAACAACAGGATGTCGATATCCAGCGTGCGGTCGGCGAACTTGGGCAGGTCGCGCTTTCGCCCATACCGGTCTTCGAGCTCGGTCAGCCAGGCCTTGAGCGCTTGGGGTTCGAGGTCGGTCCGGATGCGGCAACAGGCGTTGAGGAAATCGTCGCCCTCGAAGCCGACGGCCTCGGACCGGTACACCGGCGAGCACGCGACATCGCCGAAACGTTCGCGCAGCGCCGCAATGCCGGCGGCGAGCTTGTTGCGCGCGTCGACATTGCTGCCCAGCCCGAGATAGACCTGTTCGGCTTGCGCCACGTTGCACTCCCGCTTGTTGCGGCCGGGCGCGCCCGACCAGTTGGAACATCTAAGGTTTTCGGCCGCGCTCGATCATCACGCCGACCGATTTCGAACCGGTGACGGCACCCGGCTTGTCCAGCCTGAGCGTGAGCCACGCAACGTCGAATTCGTTCAGCACGATCTCGGCACAGCGCTCGGCCAGCGTTTCGACCAGAAAGAATTCGCTGTCGCCGACGAACGCGGCCAGGCGCTTGGCGACCGCCTTGTAATTCAGTGTATCTTCGATCGAGTCGGTCTGCGCGGCGTGCGCGATATCGGCCGACATTTCGACATTCAGCACGACTTTCTGGCGGATCTCGCGCTCCCAGTCGAATACGCCGACGACGGTTTCGACTTCGAGATCCTGGATGAAGATTCGGTCCATGTTCAGGCTGCCTTTGGGTTGCTTAACGACGGTAATTCGTCCAGCGGCCAGCGCGGGCGAACGCCGATGTGTCCGGTCCGGGTGGCCGATCCGCGGCGGAACCAGCCGGCCAGGGCGATCATGGCGCCGTTGTCCGTGCAAAGCGCCGGCGGCGGATAGTACACCTGTCCGGGCAGGGCGCCGTCGAGGGCCGCGCGCAGCCGGCGGTTGGCGCTGACCCCGCCGGCGACCACCAGTCGATCGAGCCGGGTCTCCTTCAAGGCGCGCTTGCACTTGATCGCCAGCGTCTCGACCACCGCGCGCTCGAACCCGGCCGCGATATCGGCGCGTGTTGCCTCATCGTCGGATTCGCGCTCGATCAGCAGCCGGGTGTGGGTCTTGAGCCCGGAGAAGCTGAAGTCCAGCCCGGGCCGGTCGGTCATCGGGCGTGGGAAACTGAACCGGTCCGAATCGCCCCGCTCGGCCAGCTTCGCCACTTCGGGCCCGCCGGGATAAGACAGGCCGAGCAGCCGCGCGGTCTTGTCGAAGGCCTCGCCGGCCGCGTCGTCCAGGGTCTCGCCCAGCAGCCGGTATTTCCCCGGCTCGGCGACCTCGACCAGCATGGTGTGGCCGCCGGAGACCAGCAGCGCGACGAACGGAAACTCGGGCGGGTCATCCTCCAGCAGCGGCGACAACAGATGGCCCTCCATGTGGTGTACGCCGACGGCCGGGCGGTCGATGGCCGCGGCATAGGCCTCGGCCACCGAAGCGCCGACCAGCAGCGCCCCGGCAAGACCGGGGCCGGCGGTGTAGGCCACCACGTCCAGCGCCTCGGGACCGATCCCGGCCTGGTCGAGCACCTGGCGGATCATCGGGGCAAGCTTGCGCACGTGGTCGCGCGAGGCCAGTTCCGGCACCACGCCGCCGTAGCGCGCGTGGTCGAGCTGGGTATAGACCGCCTCGCCAATGATGCCCGGACCGTGCCGGTAGACGGCCACCGCGGTCTCGTCGCAGGAAGTCTCGATGCCCATGACCGTCTCGACGCCGGATTCGGCGCCAGGGCGCGAGGAGGAATTTTTTTGCATTCGAATAGCTTACCGCGATATAATGTCCGACTCACCCATTTTTGAAGGTAAGTGATTCAGCATGCCGAATGTGAAGGTCAAGGAAAACGAACCGTTTGAATTTGCGCTCCGCCGCTTCAAGCGCTCCTGCGAAAAGGCCGGCGTCGTATCCGAAACTCGTCGTCGCGAGTTCTACGAGAAGCCGACCCAGGAACGCAAGCGCAAGAAGGCCGCGGCGGTGAAGCGCCACCTTCGGAAGCTTTCCCGGGACGTCACGAACCGCAAACGCCTGTACTGAGGCGTCTCCTTTCGTCCCAGGCTGCGCTTCGGTGCGCCCGAAAATGCTCACGTAGCCTAGCCCGCCTCATCCATGACCTGACCGTCGCGAGACGCTTCCAGGTGCTGTAGCCGGGGCGTTTTTCGACCGAGCGCACCGCAGGCGTACTCACTTGTACGTCAAGGATGCGCGACCAAGCGAAACGACGCGGATGCAGTGCCTGGGAGCGTCGCAGCAGGTTGGGGCATGGATGAGGCGGGCTCAATGTACGCTCCGCTTTTCGGGCGCCCCTCATCACACGCTGGAACGAAACGCCGATCGCCTCAGTACCTTGCCTTGAGGTTGTCAAACAGGCGGCCGCGCATCTGCGGCGCCTTGCTCCGTCGCGAATCCTCAACGTACTTCGTGTACGCCTGCGGTTCGATCGGTCGCAAACCACCCCAGCTTCACGACCCGGAACCGCCTCGCTCTCGATAACAGCAGCCGTTTGGCCGGGCAGGAGCTTGCGGTGCGCTTCGCTTCGCTCAACGGCACCCTACGAACTGCGCAACCGCCTCCCGACCACCGGCACCCTACGAACCGCGCAACCGCCTGGGCCATCGGCGCCCTGCGAACGCGCAACGGCCCGCGTAGGGTGTCGTTGAGCGAAACGAAGCGCACCACTCACAAACCGCCAAACGACCAAAACGGCTAACCGGAGGGGGACAACCAAACCGACTACCCCCGACAGCAGCGTCCCGGAATTCGTTTTTTCCGGAAACCCGGACCCGTCGCTTTTTGAACCCCCTGCGGTTAACCTTCATTCGTGCGTTCCCCTTGCCGCTCAGTGCCACCCGGCGAAAAGCGATTGGGGTAGTATCTTCGATAGAACATCCTGATGCTTCAAGCCGAGGGGTTTACCGTGTCACTGAAACAAGAGATCAACGACCAGGTCAAGCAGGCCATGAAAGGCGGCGAGAAGGCGCGCCTGAAGGTCTTGCGCATGCTCACCGCGGCGATCAAGCAGAAGGAAGTCGACGAGCGCGTCGAGCTCGACGACGCGCAGGTGCTGGCGATCATCGACAAGCAGGTCAAGCAGCGCCGCGAATCCATCGAGCAGTACACCGCCGGCGGACGGGCCGATCTGGCCGCGGCCGAACAGGCCGAGATCGATATCCTGTCGGAATTCCTGCCCGAACCGCTGGGCGATGACGAACTGGCCGCGATGATCGACCAGGCGATCACCGAGTCCGGGGCATCGTCGATGGCCGACATGGGCAAGGTGATGGGCCAGCTCAAGCCGAAGGTCCAGGGCCGGGCCGACATGAAAAAGGTCTCTGCCGCCGTGCGCGCGAAGCTGGGCTAAAACTCGCCCGGGCGGCACGCCGCGGGCGCGACAAACGATTCAGACGAATCCCGATGCATACGGGAATCCTGTCCGGCCAGGCAACTTCTCAACATTGCTCGGCAAAGAAATCCGCCTGCGATTCGACACCCTTTTCAAACGCCAACAACCACTCCTTCCGTTTCAGCCCGCCGGCATAGCCGGTGAGCGAGCCGTCCTTGCCGATTACCCGATGGCAGGGCACGACGACGGCGATGGGGTTGGCGCCGTTGGCTGCGCCGATGGCGCGGATGGCACCCGGCCGTCCGATCAGGTCGGCCTGTTGGGCGTAACAGCGGGTTTCACCGTAGGGGATCCCTTGCAGCGCGTTCCAGGCAGCTTGCTGGAACGCCGTGCCTTGCGGTGCGAGCGGCAGATCGAAGTCGGTTCGTTCACGCTGAAACCAGGCCGCCAGCTGGGCCTTGCCCGCCCGGCTGAGGGTGTTTTCGGGCCGGTGGTCTTCGGGCGTGTCGACAAAACGCACGCCATTAATCGCCGCATCGCTGGCTTTGATCTGCACCCAGCCCAGGGGGGTCTTCAGGTGGCTGTAGCCCAGTGCGCTCATGCCGGATTCCATGGTTCGGAAAGCAAGATGATTTCGCGATGCAGCCGTGGCCATCGAAGCCGGCGCCAGGCCCTCGCAGTCCAGTGTGCATTGCACGCCCGGGTCGCGAACGAGCCGGGCCTCGCAGTCCGCCGGATACCCCAAGCACAAAACCCGGCGAATTGTCTTGAGTGTAGCGCGTCGGCTGAAAAAGCGTTTGCCCCGGCCGGACCCGCCGGAAACGGGCGGAACTGAATATTGCGCGCAACGGGCCTGGCCCTGCCGGCCGCGTTGATTGCAATTGCCACCGGAACCCTTGTTCCCGGCGGCTGTTTCGGTCGGCGCGCGGTATCACGTGTCCGGTCCGGAAGCCGTCGCCGGCTGTCCCGAAGGCCTGCCGAGCCAGCTAAACTCATGGCAATGCCCGGACTGATTCCAGAATCGTTTATCGAAACCCTGCTCGAGCGCGTCGACATTGCCGACGTGGTCGGCCAGCGCGTGCCGCTGAAGCCGGCGGGCCACGAATTCAAGGCCTGCTGCCCGTTCCACGACGAGAAGACGCCGTCGTTCTACGTCAGCCCGCAAAAGCAGTTCTACCACTGCTTCGGCTGCGGCGCGCACGGCACCGCGATCGGTTTCGTCATGCAGCACGACGGGCTGGAATTTCCGGCCGCGATCGAGGAACTCGCCTCGATGGCCGGACTTGAAGTGCCGCGCACCGAGGGCAAGGCGCCCGACGAGACGCAAAAACGCGAGCGCGAGGCGCTTTACGCGGCGCTGGATGCGGCCTGGAACTTCTTCCGCAATGCCTTGCGCCGGTCCGACGACGCGCGCGCCTATCTGAAACAGCGCGGCATCGACGATCGCACCGCCGACGAGTTCGGCATCGGCCTGGCTCCGGACGCATGGTCGACGCTGACCGACCGGCTGCTCGAGCATGGCTTCAAGCCCCAGACGCTGGAACAGGCCGGACTGTCGTCGCGCGCGCGCAACGACAACCTGATCGACCGGTTTCGCAACCGGATCATATTCCCCATACACGACCGCCGCGGCCGGACGATCGCGTTCGGTGGACGGGCGCTGTCCGACGATGGACCGAAATACCTGAACTCGGCCGAGTCGCCGGTCTTTCACAAGGGCCGAGAGCTGTACCGGCTGTTCAATGTGCGCAAGGGCGGGCTGCCGGACCGGCTGCTGGTCGTCGAAGGCTACATGGACGCCGCCGCGCTGTACCAGTTCGGCTTCGAGGAGGCCGTCGCTACGCTTGGCACCGCGGTGACCGCCGATCACCTGGAACTGATGTTTCGCGCCACCTCGGTAGTCATCTTCTGCTTCGACGGCGACGCGGCCGGCCGGCGGGCGGCCTGGAAGGGACTGGAAACCGCGCTGCCGGTGATGCGCTCGGATCGCGAAGTGCGCTTTCTGTTCCTGCCCGAGGGCGAGGACCCGGACAGCCTGGTCAGGTCCGAGGGGGCAGAGGGGTTCGAGCAGAAGCTGAGCAAGGCGGTGCCGCTTTCGCAATTTCTTTTCGATGAACTGGGCCGCAAGCTGGATCTTTCCACGCCCGACGGGCGCGCCCGGCTGGTCGCGCTGGCCGAGCCGCTACTGGAAAAGCTGCCGGCCGGACCCTTCGCCACGCTGATGGCCGACGAGCTCGACCGCCGCGCCGGTCATTCGGGCAGCTGGAAACCGCCCCGTCAGCCCGGGCCACAGCACCGGCCGGAGGTTTCCGAACGCCCGTTGACTCCGGTACAATACGCTGTTGCCATCCTGGTTCAGCATCCGGAGCTGGCGGCGCAATCGGATAGAACGCGGCTGGACGTGCCGGGAGAGCTGAAAGGGGTCCGGTTTTTGGCCGATCTGATTGATTTCTGCCGCGAAAAGCCCAACATCTCTACCGCGCTGATACTCGAACACTGGCGCGACAAGCCGGAAGGCCGATTCCTGTCCGATCTTGCAGTACGCGACCTGGCCGGAAAGGTCGAGCAGCTGGAGCCGGCGCTGGAAGAAGCGCTCGAGCGTATCCACGCGCAATTGATCCGCGCGCGCGTGGGTCGCTTGCAGCAAATTCAGGCCACGGAAGGTCTGAGCGAAGATCAGAACGCGGAACTGCGTCACTGGTTGTCGAAACGTGAGGCCGGCAATCCCGGTTCGTCTTGAATACCCGAAATCATGCTTATGGAAAATACATCCCGCTCTTCGTTGAAAGTGCTGATCGAAAAAGGCCGCGAGCAGGGCCAGTGGCTGACCTATGCGCAGGTCAACGACCACCTGCCCGACGACGTCGTGGAGGCCGAGCAGATCGAAGACGTCGTCAACATGATCAACGACATGGGGATCAAGGTGTTCGAAGAGGCACCGGAAGACCCCGATGCGCTGATCCTCAACGATTCGGCCTCGGCCGACACCGATGACGAGACGGCGCAGCAGGAAGCCGAGGCCGCACTGGCCGCCGTCGAGACCGAGCTGGGTCGCACCACCGACCCGGTGCGCATGTATATGCGCGAGATGGGCGCGGTGGACCTGCTCGACCAGAAGGGCGAAATCGAGATCGCCAAGCGCATCGAGGACGGCCTGAACGCCGTCAACATCGCATTGGCGCGCTTCCCCGGCACGGTCACCGTGCTGCTGGAGGAGTACCAGGCCTGGCGCGAAGGCAACCAGCGCTTGAACGAGCTGGTCTCGGGCTTCGTCAATCCGCTGCTGCTGGCCGAGATGGACCTGATTTCCGACGACACGATGGAAGCCGCGGTCGCCGAGGAAGCCGAGTTCATCGACGAGCCCGAGGAAGACGAGGACGAGGACAAGCCGGCACCCACCGTCAACACCGGTCCCGACGCCGAGCAGGTCATCGGTTTCTTCGAGGAGCTGAAGAAGTCCCATGAGCAGTTCATCAAGCTGTTCGACCGCTACGGCGCCGGCGGCAAGAAAACCAACGAGCTCAAGGACCAGATCAGCGAGCAGTTCATGCGGCTGAAGCTGCCGCCGCGCATGTTCGAACATCTCATCGACCGGCTGCGCTTTCAGGCCAATATCACGCGCGACCTCGAGCGCAAGATCATGAGCATTTGCGTCGACAAGGCAGGCATGCCGCGCAAGGAGTTCATCAAGAGCTTCATCGACAACGAAACCGATCCGGAATGGCTCCAGGGACTGTTGAACAAGCGTACCAAGTGGTCTTCGGCGCTCAAGGAACATGCCGACGAAATCGCCCGGCTGCAGAAGAAGCTCAATCAGATCGGAAAGTCCCAACGCATTCCGATTTCGGAATTCAAGGACCTGACCCGCAACATGTCCATCGGTGAGGCGCGCGCGCGACGGGCCAAGAAAGAGATGGTCGAGGCCAACCTGCGCCTGGTGATCTCGATTGCCAAGAAGTACACCAACCGCGGCCTTCAGTTCCTGGACCTGATCCAGGAAGGCAACATCGGCCTGATGAAGGCGGTCGACAAGTTCGAATATCGGCGCGGCTACAAGTTCTCGACCTACGCGACCTGGTGGATTCGCCAGGCCATCACGCGCTCGATCGCCGACCAGGCGCGCACCATCCGCATTCCGGTGCACATGATCGAAACGATCAACAAGCTCAACCGCATTTCCAGGCAGATGCTGCAGGAAATGGGCCGCGAGCCAACGGCCGAAGAGCTTGCGATCAAGATGGAGATGCCCGAGGACAAGGTCCGCAAGGTGCTCAAGATCGCCAAGGAGCCGATCTCGATGGAAACGCCCATCGGCGACGACGAGGATTCGCACCTGGGCGACTTCATCGAGGACCTCAACATCCTCTCGCCGGTCGACAAGGCCACCACCACCGGGCTTACCGACACGGTACAGAAGGTCCTCGGTGGCCTCACGCCGCGTGAGGCCAAGGTGCTGCGCATGCGCTTCGGCATCGACATGAACACCGATCACACGCTCGAGGAGGTCGGCAAGCAGTTCGACGTCACCCGCGAGCGCATCCGGCAAATAGAAGCCAAGGCCCTGCGCAAGCTGCGCCACCCGACCCGCTCGGAGCAGCTTCGGAGCTTCCTCGACCTGGAGTGATCCGGGTATTTGGTTGCCTTCGGAAAAACCCCGCTTCGGCGGGGTTTTTCGTATTCGGACAAAAGTCTGCGTTAAGGTATGAGCACATTCGCCTTGAACGGATATCCCATGAGCGAAGCGCACAGCGACAATGGCAGTTCATCGCGATTCTGGACCACCACGCACACCACGGCCCACTGCCTGCTGGGCTGCTCCATCGGCGAGGTGCTGGGGCTTTCGATCGGAGTCACGCTGGGGATCGGATTGTGGTTCACGCTTTCTCTGGCCGTGGCGCTGGCGTTCGTGTTCGGCATGGGGCTGGCCGTGCTGCCGCTGATTCGTCGTCACGGCATGAGCTTCAAGCGCGCGCTGGCGACGATCTGGCTGGGCGAGGCGGTCTCGATCGCGGTCATGGAAATCGCGATGAACGTGGTCGACTTCGCGCTCGGCGGCATGGGCGCGATGTCGGTGGCCGAACCGATCTTCTGGTACTCGCTGCTTGCTGCCATCCCGGCCGGTTTCATCGCCGCCTGGCCGGTCAACTGGTGGCTCATCGGCAAGAACCTCAAGCATTGCCATTGAAGTCGAAAGCCTGGCTGCTGTCGGCGTACCGGGCCAAGAGCCACGCGGCCTGGGCCGATTGGTTGACTGCGACTTTCGGCAAATTCGACTGGCAGCGTCTGGAATTGCCCGGCCGGCATTTCGCCTGGCGCATCCGCGGCAACCCGCTGAGCTGGCTGGACATGCTGCCGACCGAGAAACCGGACCTGATCATCGCGACCTCGATGGTGGACCTGGCCACGCTCAAGGGTCTGCATCCGCGCCTGAGCGGCGTGCGCACGGTTCTTTATTTCCACGAAAACCAGTTTGCCTATCCACGGGGCAAGAAACAGCTCAAGACGCTGGAGCCGAAGATGGTACAACTCTACGGCGCGCTGGCGGCTGATCGCGTACTGTTCAATTCCGAGTACAACCGCACGAGTTTCCTGAAAGGCGTGCGCCGGCTGCTGGACCGGATGCCGGATCACGTGCCGCCGAAGGTGGGCGACCGGATCGCGGCGAAATCGGATGTGCTGCCGGTGCCGATTCGCCCGATCATGCCCGCCGGGACGCGCGACCCGCGGTTGATCGTCTGGAACCACCGCTGGGAGTACGACAAGGCGCCCGATCTGTTTGCCGATGCGATGATCGCGCTGGCCGATCGCGGCGTTGACTTCGGGCTGGCGCTGCTCGGTCAGCGCCACGAGCAAATTCCCGAGGCGCTGACACGGCTGCGCGAGACACTGGCCGATCGCATCGTGGCCGATGATCGTCTTCCATTAAACGAGTACCGCGCCCTGCTCGCACGCGCCGGCATCGTGATCAGCACTTCGAAGCACGAATTCCAGGGCATCTCGATGCTCGAAGCCGCCAGCGCCGGCTGCATCCCGCTGGTGCCGGACGCGCTGTGCTACCCGGAAATCTACCCGGCCGAATATCGCTACCCGGCCGACGATCGGGACGCACTGGCCGATCGCCTGGCCGACTGGCTTGCGGGTAATGCGCCCGACCCGGCCAACGTCGATGCCTGGTATGAGGAACGGCTCGAACCGGCTTGGCGGGCCAAATTGATGGACGAGAAGACGCGCTTCCACGAGGAAATGGGGCGGTCCCGGGACGCCTGAGCCCACCCCGACCCCAATCAAATAATGATGCCATTGCTTTCGCAGGAGGCGTCTCCGGCGCCGACCGGGTTGGATGCCCCCTTGTTCGCGGTCGGGAGACCGGCCGCGATCGAATACCGGACAAGAGCCGGATCATCCGGGCACGCGCTGTGTGCATACCCGGACGACCTTTTCATATTCTCTTCGTGTCCTTCGTGGTTAAACCGGATTCGGCTATTCGGTTTCGGCCTCGATCCGGCCCTTGTAGCGCTCGTACAGCTGCCGGTGCTTGCTGCGGGCCAGGTCGTATTCCTCGCCGTCGATCCACACGCGCTGGATCTTCGTCATGACTTCCAGCGGGTCGCCGCTGGTGACGATCAGCGAGGCGCGCTTGCCGGCAGCCAGCGAGCCGAGCTGGTCGTCGATGCCCAGGATCTCGGCCGGCCACAGCGTGACCGACTTGAGCGCCGCGTCCTTCGGCAGGCCGAACGCGGCGGAACTGCCGGCATGGAACGGCAGGTTGCGCGCGTTGGTGGCGCCGAAGCCGCCGCCCCCGTCGCCGATCGCAAACTTGACGCCGGCTTCATGCAGCTTGCCGGCCGCCTGGTAGGCCATGTCGTAGGCTTCCCAGCGCCGGGTCGGCATGGTGTAGACGCCGTTGAGGATGGCCGGTACGTTATCGGCCGCGAGCCGGTCCGCCACGTACTGCAGGTCCGGGCCGCCGACGAGAATCACGCGCTCGAATTCCTGCTCTTCGGCCCAGTCCAGCGCCGCAACGATCTCCTTCTCCTTGCCCGCATACAGGAACAAGGGCATTTCACCTTCCAGCAGCGGTACCAGGGCTTCCAGTTGGGCATTGCGCGCCGGGCGCGGCGCGTTGCCGGCCTCGAACGCCTGCATGGCCTTGTGCCAGTCTTGTGCGGCATCGAGTACCGATTCGATCTTTTTCAGGTCATCGTTTTCGCTGTCGCCGGCCGCACCGGCCGGGAAGTCGATGTGCATGCCGGCCGGGGCCTTGATCGTCATGTCTTCCCACGACCAGCCTTCCATGTTCATCACCGCCGAACGGCCGCGGATCAACCCACCCGAGGGCACGGTATGGGTGGTCAGTATCCCGCCGGCAACGTTCACCGGGAGCAGCGCCGAGTCGTGATTGAACGCGACTTCCACGCGCAGCGCAGCGTTGATCGCGCCCATTTCGGTGTTGTCCACGGTGCCGGCCACGCTGCTGATCTCGGTCAGGCCCAGCGCGGAAAGCGGGTGGACGAACCCGGGATAGATGTGGCTGCCGTCGAGATCGATCACGGTGGCGTCGGCCGGAATCTCGACCTGGGCGCCGATCGCGCCGATGTTGCGCCCTTCGATGAGGACGACGCCGTCCTCGATGACTTCACCGTCGACCGGATGAACGGTCGCGCCGGTCAGCGCCGTGAATTGCTGGGCCGCTGCCGGCGACATCGCCAGCACGCAGGCGGCCAGCGCGAGGCCCAGCCTCAATCCGTTCGCAATTCCGCCTGGAATCCTGATATTCATTCGCCGCTCCTGAAATCGATTGCGTGGACGTGACCGAAATCCTGCGCGTGGCAGAACTCGTCGTGTGCCAGTTCCGAGGCGCGATAGCCGATCAGCCAGCCCGGGGTTTCTTCTTCGCTGTCGTCGTCCGGGGCGCCTTCGTCCTGGTCGGCTTCCAGCACCATGGCGATCAGCTCGCGGCGCTCGGCCTCCAGCGCCTCGCGCTGGGCGCGATCGGCCTCGCGATCGAAGTAGCGCCGGCCGTCGACCCAGGTCTGCTCGACCCGGGTATAGACCGAAAGCGGGTGGCCGTTCCAGATCACGAAGTCGGCGTCCAGACCTCGTTCGAGCCGTCCGGTCCGGTCGCCCACGCCCAGCTGCCGGGCCGGGTTGGCGGTGATCATGATCAGCGCGTCGTGCTCGTCGACGCCGCCGTAGCGCACGGCCTTGGCCGCTTCCAGGTTCATCCGGCGCGCCAGTTCCGGGTTGTCCGAATGCAGCCCGACGGTCACGCCACCCATCGCCATCAGCGCCGGGTTGTAGGGAATCGCGTCGCTGGCCTCGTGCTTGAAGTTCCACCAGTCGATGAAGCCCGAGCCGCCGGCGCCGTGCTCGGCCATGCGCCGGGCCAGCTTGTAGCCCTCCAGCACGTGCTGGAAGGTGCCGATGGTTACGCCGAACGATTCGGCGATATTGATCAGCATGACCATTTCGTCGGCGCGGTAAGCGTGCGAGTGGATCTTGCGCACGCCTTCGAGGATTTCGACGATGGCGTCCATCTCCAGGTCCGGGCGCGGCGGAACGGCATCACGCCCGCGGCGCCCCTGCGGCATTTCCTCGAGTTTCCGCTGGTAGTCGACGGCCTGCTCGAACTTCTCTTCGATGACCTGGGCCACGCCGGGGCGCGACTGCGGATAGCGCGGATCGTCGTTGCTCCAGTTGCTCTGCTTGGGGTTCTCGCCCAGCGCGAACTTGATGCCCGGCGCGGCCGCGTCGAAGATCAGCTCTTCCGGCGACGCGCCCCAGCGCATCTTGATCACGGCCATCTGTCCGCCGATCGCATTGGCCGAGCCGTGCAGCAGGTTGATCGCGGTCACGCCGCCGGCCAGCTGGCGATAGATGTTGATCGACTCCGAATCGATGACATCTTGGATGCGCACCTGCGCGGTCGAGATGTCGGTGGCCTCGTTGACCCCGCCGATGATCGCCGCATGCGAGTGGGCGTCGATGATGCCGGGCGTGACGTGCATGCCGGCCCCGTCGATTTCCAGCGCGTTGCCCGGTGCGTCCAGGTCGACGCCCACGGCGCGGATCTCGCCATCGCGGACCAGCAGGTCGGCCTGCTCCAGGATGCCGTCTTCGGCGGCAGTCCAGACCGTGGCGTCGCGCACCACGAGCGTCTGCTGCGGCGGCGCCGATTCGACGTTCCAGGCCTCTACACCGGGGGTATATTCGGCCAGCGCCGCGGAAGTCAGAAGGCTCGCCAGCAGGATGCTCACGTTGTTCGCAAGGCGGTTCATATGCGGGTCTCCTCGTCGCCGGGGCCGCTGGATCGCGTGCCGCGCACGGTGAATTCGCCGAACGGGCCGCTGCCGTTGCCGCGCCCGCGATCGCCGTCGATATCCATGTTGATCGTGATGGTGCCGGCCTCACCGAAGCGTGCCGCGTCGATGCGTACCTGCAGCCGCTTGCCGGAGACGCGCGCCTCGGAAAGCGGTGTTTCATTGCCCATCACCACCAGGATGCCGTCCATGTTGGCCGGCTCGCCGGAAAGTTTCAGGGTGGCGTCCACGTCGCCCATGCCCGCCAGGCCCAGCGTCAGGTCCCAGGTGCCGGCCGGATCGACTTCCGGCGGGACGAGCCTGGTGAGTTCGAAACGGTGGCCGTCGACCCAGACCTCGTTGATCGTCGTCTCTTCGCCGAATAGCTCGCCGTCGACGATCACCAGATTGGCCATGTAGCCGGCGGCGATGCGTCCGGCGCGATCTGCGATGCCCAGCCATTCGGCCGGCCCGGTCGTCAGCGCGGCCAGCGCGGCGTCCGCGTCCAGGCCGTGTTCCACGGCCTTTGCGACCTGGCCGAACAGGTCTTCAGGATTGGACTGGCCGTGCGCGGTCAACAGCACCGGGAATCCGGCCTCGACCAGCCGGGCCGGGTTTTCCGGGGCGTATTTCCAGTGGCGCAGTTCTTCCAGCGATGCGTCGCGATTGTCATGACCATCGTTTTCAGCCTCGACGTCCGGGGCGGCGGGGAAATCCAGCGGCAGGATATGCGGCACCTTGCGGTCGAAGTCGTCCAGGCGCTTGTACTCCTCGCCGTGGCCGACCAGCACCAGGTCAATTTCCCCGTCAACCAGGTCGAGAATGCGCAGGCTGTCGAGCGCGTCCTCGGATTTGACCACCAGCGGCTGTTCGCCGGCCAGTACCGGGGCCAGGACGTCCATCCCGGCCAGCCATTCCGGGCGGGACTGGGCCGGATTGGCCTGCCAGGCGTTGCGTGCGCTTTGCTGCCAGGCCGCGTCCAGCAGGCTCTGGCGGAACAGCGCCACCGAGCCCATCAGCGATTGCGGATAATTGCCGTCGGGCGACCGTTCGTCGAGATGGGCGTGCTGGGCCACGTTCTCGGCCAGCAGGTTGGCGCTCATGCCGCCGTCGCCCAGGTTGGCCAGCACCGAGTTGCCGCGCAACAGGCCGACGGCCGGGGCCATCAGCGCGGTGGTGAAGCCGGCGCGGCGGTGAGCCTCGACCGTGTCGGCCGGCCAGGCGGCGGGATCGAGCCGACGGTCGGGCCGGATCAGCGGATGCCGGCCGGGTACCGAACCGCCGTCTTCGTCATCTCCGTTGCCGTTGTCATTGCCACCGCCGTCGGAGTTCTCATCCGATGCAACGGCCAGGTACGGATCGATCAGCCCGGCGTAGACGGTGATCGGCGGCTGATCCTCATCGTTTTCGGAGCCGCGTTCGAACGTGACCAGCGCCGCGTCCGGCGGCGGCTCGATATCGCTGCCGACCGCTTCGATGATGCCATCGCGGACGACAATCGTGGCCGACTCCAGCACCTCGCCGGGCGCCGGGACGATCCGCACGTCGACGATGGCGTAAGTGCTGGGCAGCGGCTGCCGAAGCTCGGCCGCGTGCAGCGGGCCGATCAGCAGCGCGCACAGGACAAAGAATACGTAGCGCAAGGCGAACTCCAGTGAACTCGAGAGCCCAGCACGGTACCCAAGCCCGGTGAAGGCGGCATGGGCCAGAAGTCACTGCCGCGCCATCCCCTGCCGTTCAGCGCATACAATCCGGGCATGCCGCTTGTTCCCGGAAGCCTAAACTCCGAGTACTGGTTCCGCGAGGGCTGCTACATTACCGAGTGGTCCAACAGCGCGGCCGACGAGGATCTATCCGTGGCCCGTGCCCGGGTCGAACCGGGGCAGACCACGCGCTGGCACCGGCTGGCCGGGACCACCGAGCGCTACGTGATCCTCGAGGGCCGCGGGCGCGCCGAGGTCGGGGACGAGCTGATCGACGTGATTGCCGGCGACGTTGTAATCATCCCGC
>JAGXKW010000060.1 GCA_018334995.1 Wenzhouxiangellaceae bacterium | reverse complement strand
GGGACCGAAGGGAGCGAGTTCGGAACCGGCCGTTCGTGGCGAGAAACGCAGGGAACCGGGCCGCAGGCCCGGCGGCGTCGCCCGGCAGCGTTTCTTGGTTACTTCTTGGGGCGCCAAGAAGTAACTCGCCAAAGCCGGCGCAGCCGGCGGCGAAACGGCCATTGGACTGTTCAAGGGGTCCATCGCCCATGATTGGAGGAAAACACTGAAATGAAGGAATACTCGAACCTCCACTTCATCGAGACCCCACGCAAGGATCCCTCCGAGGTTCCTGTGGCGATCCGGGTGCGCGATTGGAACGAGATCTACGGTCAGTACACCGCCGAGTCGGCGGCCGATCAGTCGGCGCGCTGCATCAACTGCGGCAATCCCTACTGCGAGTGGGATTGCCCGGTGCACAACTTCATCCCCGACTGGCTGCGGCTGGTCAGGCAGGGGCGGCTTTTCGAGGCCGCCGAGCTTTCGCATCAGACCAATTCGCTGCCCGAGATCTGCGGGCGCATCTGCCCGCAGGACCGGCTCTGCGAGGGCGCCTGCACGCTCAACGACGGGCTGGGTGCGGTCACCATCGGCTCGGTGGAGAAATACATCACCGACGAGGCCGTCAAGCAGGGCTGGCGGCCGGACATGTCGCACGTCGAACCCACCGACAGGCGTGTGGCGGTGGTCGGCGCCGGACCGGCCGGGCTTGCCTGCGCCGACGTGCTCGCGCGCAACGGCATCCAGGCCGTGGTGTTCGACCGCAGCAAGCGCATCGGCGGCCTGCTGACCTGGGGCATTCCGCCGTTCAAGCTCGAAAAGCATATCGTCGAAACCCGGCGCGAGATTCTCGAGGGCATGGGCGTGGAATTCCGTCTGGGCATCGAGATCGGAAGCGATATCGAGTTCGACTCGCTGGTCGACGAATTCGACGCCGTGTTCCTGGGCCTGGGCACCTACCGCTACGTGCGCGGCAATTTCCCGGGTGAAAATATGCCGGGCGTGGTGGAGTCGCTGCCGTTTCTGATCGGCAACGTACACCGCGTGCTGGGCACCAACGACCCGCGCTTTCCCTACATCGACGTCGACGGCAAGCGCGTTGTAGTGCTCGGCGGCGGCGACACGGCCATGGACTGCGTGCGCACCTCGATCCGGCAGGGCGCGTTCTCGGTGACCTGCGCCTACCGCCGCGACGAGACCAACATGCCGGGCAGCCGCAAGGAAGTGAGAAACGCCAGGGACGAGGGCGTGGAGTTCCTGTTCAACCGCCAACCGGTGGAGATCGTGGGGGACGACGGCAAGGTCGAGGGTGTGCGAACCGTCGAAACGCGCCTGGGCGAACCGGACGCAAACGGGCGGCGGCCCGCGGTGCCGGTGGAAGGCACCGAGCAGACCCTGCCGGCCGACGCCGTGATCATCGCCTTCGGCTTTCGCCCCGACCCGCCGGACTGGCTGGCCGAGCACGGCATCGAAAGCCTGGAAGACGGCCGCCTGGCCGTTGGGGCGTCGGGCCTGCCGCATCAGACTACCAACGAGAAAGTATTCGCCGGCGGCGACAACGTGCGCGGCGCCGACCTCGTCGTCACCGCGGTTTTCGAGGGACGGGAAGCGGCCAAGTCGATCGCCAAGCAACTCGGCGTAACCCTCCAGAAGCAAACCGCCGTGGCTTGACCCCGGAGTTCGGTTTCCGGCTTCCGCAGACGCAGACAGCGCCGAACAGATATACATGACCCGGTCGCGCCTTGTAGAGTCCGGGATGACCAAGCTCGACCGGGAGATTCGATTCCATGCCGCCAGCCGAAAATTCGAGTTCCGGTCAGGCCAGTGGCAAGCGAGTCGGCTGCTTTCGGGCAGGCACATCCGGCTGGAGCTACCCGGACTGGAAGGACGGCTTCTACCCGGAAGGCGTCGCGCAACGTAAATTCCTCGATTACTACGCCGAGCGTTTCGCGGCCACCGAGCTCAATGCCAGCTTCTATCGGCTCCCGTCGGAGAAGATGGTCGACGGCTGGCTCCAGCGCACGCCCGAACGATTCCGCTTCTGCGTCAAGCTCTCCCGGCTGATCACGCACTCGAAACGGCTGATCGATTGCGCCGAGGCCGTTGGCGTGTTCGTCGATCGGCTCGCGCCCCTGGCCGACCGGATGGGGCCGGTGCTGGCGCAGTTGCCGGACTCGGTGGCGTTCGACGCCGACCGCGTCGAGGCATTTCTCGAGGCGTGGCGCGACCGGACCGAGTGGACGCTGGCGATCGAGCCCAGGCACCCGGGCTGGCTCGAGTCGGCCGCGCGACAACTGTTGGGCAAGCACGACGCGATCATGGTGCGCGCCGATTCCGGCGGCCTCTGGCCGTGCGCCGACGTCATGGCCGACGGCGATGTCTACCTTCGCTATCACGGCCGCGAAGAGCTCTACGTCTCCGAATACACGCCGCAGAAACTCGGCCGGGAGGCGCGCAGCATCGCCGGTTGGTTGGAAGAAGGCCGGAACGTCTGGGCGTTTTTCAACAACACCGACGCCGGCCACGCCTGGCGCGACGCGGAAAAGCTGAACGAGTTTGTCGCCAGGCGCATGCCGGAAGCCGTCCCGTCGTTCTAGTGGGCCATGCGCAGGGGCTCGGGAAGCAGACTCTCTCTTGCGTGGCGGCGGATCACTGCCCGGGCGTGATCGATATCGAGACCGGCGCGCTGGATCCAGAGGTCTTCGACCGGCTTCATCGGACCGGCACGTTCGATCAGGCGCCATTTGCGCCGGCCGCCGGGCACGTTGACGAGAAGCGCGCGGCGAATCGCGTCCAGGTCGGGTGGTCTGCGCGCGACCACGAGCACCGGCAGGCCCAGCGATTCATGCAGGCGGTGGATATCGACCACGTTGAAACCGGCCAGCGCGATGCCCTGCAGAATTACCGCCGCGAGCTGCGCGGCGAACCGGCTACCGCCGACCATGGCCTCGATCCGGTCGGTCGAATCGGCCCCGTCGCGCCGCACCGCTGAACTGAGGACGCCGTCCAGGCGGGAACCGCTGAACACGGTACCCACGATCATCACGTCGCCCCGGTGATCGCGGGGAAACCGGGCGTCATCGATGCCGACCACGTGCCCGGCGCTCATCGAGGCGCCGTCATCGAACCGGCGCGTTGAGTCGTGTCGAACGCGATGAATCCAGACCGGATTGCTTCAGGTCGCCGATTTTTTCTGGCGTGGCCGCAACCTGATCCTTGAGCCCGGAGGTCAGCGACCACGGTAATGATCGATCCGGTCATCTTCGATCGCCTTGTTCTCGAACTGGATCTCCAGGGTGAAGATGAAACGCCAGTCTCCGCGGCGCTTGCCGGTGTCGTCGTCGACCGGCCAGGCATATTCGGGCTGGAGTTCGTAGAACAGCCAGTCGCGCAGGAATGAACGGCGGAAGCGGAAATTGATGAACACCTCGTCGGCTTCGCGTGCCAAGCCGGTTTCGCCGAACGCGCCGATTTCGCTTCGGATCGCGGTCTTCTGGTTGAGCTGACGAAAACCGATCAGCCCGGTGCGCCAGTCGATGCCCTCGGTGTCCTCCGAGACAATCCCGCGTCCGGTCAGCCGGATCAGGGTCAAGCGGTCCGGCATCCATTCCCAGTCGGCCCGGGAAATGGTGCCGAATCCGTCGTCGCGCTCCCAGAACACGGTCTGCGTCCAGCGCGCCTGGGTGGTATCGCTCAGTCCACGGGTATGCCGCATCCGGGCCCGCAAACGCGGGTTCAGGCCGCCGGAACTGACCTTGACCGTCCCGTCGGCGTCGAACTGTGTCCGTCCGGCTTCCGAAACAAGAAAGCGCAAGCCGAGACGGGTCTGCTCGTCGTCGCCTTCATCGATATTGTCGAAATCGGAATCTCCCTCGACCGACTCGTCGCGGCTGATCAGCAGACGCACGCGGTCGGAGACCCGGGGCAGCGAAATATTGGCCGAGAGCCGGATTTCGTGACCGAAATCCTCGGTTTGATCCCAGACCATGGAATTGCGGACACGAAAGAAGCTGCCGATCGGCGTTTCTTCGTAGGCCCGGTCGGTCCCGAAGAATCCGTCGAACCAGGCCGCCGGCTCGCACAACTTGCGGCTCAGATAGGAATGGGTCCGGTCCAGCCAGCTTTCGGGCCGACCCTCGTCGTCGCGGCACGAAAGCGCGATGACATCCTCGGCGGTGGTGGCCGATTCTGCCTCGCTTTTCTCCTGCTGAGCATCCGCCGCACCGGCCACCAGCAGCGCAGGCAGGGCGAACATCCCGAGCCGGACAATCGGGCGCAAACGGTCATCAATTGGTTTCAAGATGGCATGCCGGGCGCTGTCATGGCGCCAAGAATAGCGCGTTTCGCGACCGGCAAGCAGTTCCACAGAAACGGCGCCCGGTGCGGCCGGGCTCCGTTAAAGGGTGAACCAGAGGCGGCCCGGGCAAGTCCGGCGCGCCGTTGGTCAGTCCCCGAAATCGTCGTCGAAGATGACGTCCAGCGAGATACGGGGAAACACCACGATCGCATCATCCTCGTTGGCCACGACGTAGAGGTATTGGTCGTCAGCGCTGCGCGTGACCCGGGTCGGGCCGGCCATGTTCAGCGTCGCGCCCTGCTCGTCGAACAGGGTGTGGCGCACGCGCAGGTCAACGGGTCGGCATCCCTTTCATTGTCCGGCTGCATGCGCAGACCGCGCGCACGCTGACGCCGGTTTGTTCAGAGGTTCTCGTAATAATGGAGGCACAATGAGCGCATGAATAGAACCGATTCGAACAGCCAGGCCAGTCATCCTTTCGATTTGCTGCAGCCCGAACGCGTGCTGGAGGCGGCCGAAGCGCTCGGCCTGGTGACCGACGGGCGGCTGCTGCCGCTCAACAGCTACGAAAACCGGGTCTGGCAGATCGGGCTGGACGAGACGGACCCGGTCATTGCCAAGTTCTACCGGCCCGGTCGGTGGTCGGATGAATCGATCCTCGAGGAGCACGCGTTTGCCGCCGAGCTGGCCGGCGCCGGCCTGTCTGTGGTCGCGCCGCTGGCATTCGACGGCCGGACGCTGCACGAGCACGCCGGCTTTCGCTACGCGTTGTTTCCGCGCCAGGGCGGCCACGCGCCGGAGCCGGCCGACAAGGACACCCTGGTGCGGATCGGGCGCGCGCTGGGGCGCATGCATGCAGTGGGACAGGCGAAAACCTTCGAGCACCGCGCTTCGATTTCCATCCAGGCGCTGGGCAACGAGCCGCGCGACTGGCTGATGGCCAACAACTGGGTGCCCATGCACCTGGAATCGGCGTTCAAAACGCTGACCGACGACCTGCTGATGCACGCGGGAAATGCCTGGCAGCGCGCCGGGGATTTCCGGCAAATTCGCCTGCACGGCGATTGCCATCCGGGCAACATCCTGTGGCGCGACGGGCCGCACTTCGTCGACCTCGACGACTGCCGTACCGGCCCCGCGGTCCAGGATCTGTGGATGCTGATCTCGGGCGAGCGCCACGACCGCGAACAGCAGTGGGGCTGGCTGCTCGACGCCTATTCGACCTTTTGCGACTTCGACCCGAGAGAGCTCAACCTGGTCGAGGCGCTTCGGGCGTTGAGAATGATTCACTACCAGGGCTGGCTGGCCCAGCGCTGGGACGACCCGGCCTTTCCGCAGGCATTTCCATGGTTCGACGACGAACGCCACTGGGAAGGCGTGGTCGGCCAGCTGCGCGAACAGTTATCGGAGATGCAGGAGACGGCGGTGATTTGGCATCGGTAGTCGAGCGCGCCTCGACTGTTTTAGGTTTCAGGTTTCCTGATTAAGTACTTGTTTCCGCCATGCGCCGGAACGCTGGGCAAAGTGTAGGGTGTGTCGAGCAGGCGAAACGCACCGATCGGCGTTGTGGCAACCACCGTGATGCTTTCGTTATGCGTTCGGTGCGTGTTCGCTTCGCTCAACGCACCCCTGCCCGGTATTCGATGGCTGAAGCAGATACGCAGTCAGGTCAGGCCTTGGACTGGGTCCGATAGATGCCCCGACTGAGCCCTGCAACCCGATCCTGGCCCGGCAAAGTCACGCTTTAAACCTAACACCCAAAACGTAAAACCTAAAACAGCAAAAAGACCCTAGCCCTTTTTGCTCTCATGCTGCTGCGCTTCGTAGACGGCGATCGCGGTCATGTTGACCACGCGCCGGACGGTGGCCGACGGCGTGAGCACGTGGGCCGGGCGGCTGGCGCCCATCAGGATGGGACCGACGTTGACGCCCTTGCTGATCACGCGGGTCATGTTGAACGCGATATGGGCCGCATCCTGGTCGGGCATGATGAACAGGTTGGCCTGGCCGGTCAGCATGGAGTTGGGAAAGATGCGCTGGCGGATCTCCGGCATCAGCGCGGCGTCGGCGCGCATTTCGCCTTCGACTTCCAGCTCGGGGGCCGTTTCGCGCACCAGCTTCAGCACCTTGCGCATTTTCGAGGCCATCGCGTTGACATGACTGCCGAACGAAGAATGCGACAGCAGCGCGACCTTGGGCGTGATGCCGAACATGCGCACCTTCTCGGCCGCCATCAACGTGAGTTCGGCCAGCTGCTCGGCGGTCGGATCCGGGTTGACGTGCGTATCGCACACGAAATAGGTCCCCGACTCGTTGGTCATGGCCGACAGCGCGCCCATGGTCCGGCAGTCCTGACGATAACCCAGAACCTCGCTGACGTACTTCAGCTTCTTTTTATACTGCCCGACCACGCCGCAGATCATCGCGTCGGCTTCGGCCCGGTAGACCATGATCGCGGCGATCACCGTGTTGCGCGTACGCACGATGGCCTTGGCCGAATCCGGCGTGACGCCGCGGCGCTCGGTAATCTCGTGGAAGGTGGTCCAGTAATCCTTGAAGCGTGGATCGGACTCCGGGTTGACCAGCTCGAAATGCTCGCCGGGCCGCACGCGCAGGCCCGCGCGCTCGATGCGCATGTCCACCACCGACGGCCGCCCGATCAGAATAGGTCTGGCCAGCCCGTCGTCGACCAGCGTCTGCACCGCGCGCAGGACGGTTTCCTCTTCGCCCTCGGCGAACACCACGCGCCTCGGATCGTTGCGCGCCGCGTCGAATACCGGCTTCATCAGCAGCCCGGTGCGGAACACGTACTGGTTCAACCGCTCGCGGTAAGCATCCATGTCCTCCATCGGGCGCGTGGCGATACCGGAGTCCATCGCGGCCTGAGCCACGGCCGGAGCCAGCTGGGTCAGGAGCCTGGGATCGAAAGGCTGCGGAATCAGGTAGTCGGGTCCGAATTTCGTTTCCTGGCCACCGTAAGCTTCGGCGGCGACGTCGGAGGCTTCCATGCGCGCCAGTTCGGCAATGGCGTGTACGCACGCCATCTTCATCTCGTCATTGATCCCCGTCGCGCCCACGTCAAGCGCGCCGCGGAAGATGTAGGGAAAGCACAACACATTGTTGACCTGGTTGGGAAAGTCCGAGCGGCCCGTTGCTATGAGCGCATCCGGGCGCGCCTCGCGCGCGACGTCGGGCATGATTTCCGGCACCGGATTGGCCAGCGCCAGGATGATCGGTTTTTTCGCCATGCGCTTGACCATTTCGGGCTTGAGCACGCCCGGGGCCGACACGCCCAGGAAGATATCGGCCTTGTCGATCACGTCGTCCAGCGTACGGGCGTCGGTATCGACCGCGTAAGAGGCCTTGCGCGGATCCATCTCGGCTTCGCGACCCGCGTAGACCACCCCCTCACGGTCACAGACCACGGTGTTTTCCTTCTTCAAGCCCATCGTGACCAGCAGGTCCAGGCAGGCCATGCCGGCAGCGCCGGCGCCGGAAGCGACCAGCCGGACCCGCTCCAGCTTCTTCTTGATCAGCATAAGGCCGTTGACGACCGCGGCCGCGGTAATGATGGCGGTGCCGTGCTGATCGTCATGGAACACCGGAATGCCCATGCGCGCCTTGAGCGCTTCCTCGACATGGAAGCATTCGGGCGCCTTGATGTCCTCGAGATTGATGCCGCCGAAGGTGGGTTCCAGGCTGGCGATGATCTCGATCAGCCGCTCCGGATCGGGCTCGTCGACCTCGATGTCGAACACGTCGATGTCGGCAAACTTCTTGAACAGCACCCCCTTGCCTTCCATCACCGGTTTGGACGCCAGCGGGCCGATGTTGCCCAGGCCCAGCACGGCCGACCCGTTGGAGACCACCCCCACCAGGTTGCCGCGGGCAGTGTATTCGCGTGCCTTGAGCGGGTCCTCCGCAATCGCGCTGCTGGGTGCGGCGACCCCCGGCGAATAGGCCAGCGCCAGGTCCTTGGCCGTGGTCAACGCCTTGGTCGGCGTGATCTTGATCTTGCCCGGCGTCGGATAGCGATGGTACTCCAACGCCTGCTCGTCGAATTTGTCGGACATGGGGCCTCGGTCGTTTTTGACTGTCTTTCGAAGGATGCGGCCGGGAAAGGCTAAAGAGAGTCAGCTAATGGCAGTGTCAAGTTTCAGGGGTTGGGTGTCAAACCTGAAACCTGAAACGGAAGGCTGAGCCGCGCTCAGCCTTCCAGGTCCGAACCCCATTCACCCTGCGCCGCCAGGCCGTTCATGCGCGCACGGTGAAGCAGGATCTTCTGCGCGCTTGCACGGTTGGCCTTCGGATCGGCGGCCCATTCCTTCAGGCAGCCTTCCTGCAGCGCACGACCGTAACTGAACGACAGCGGCCACGGCAGTTCACCGAGCTGGTTCATCGCGTTGAGATGTTCGGTGGCCTCGACGTCGCCCTGGCCGCCGGACAGGAACACGACGCCGGCAACCGCGGCGGGGACCGAATTGAGCAGGCAGTCCACGGTGGCTTCGGCGACTTCCTGGGTGCTGGCCCGATTATCGGCCTGGTCGCCGGAAATCACCATCGAGGCCTTGAGCACCGTGCCTTCGAGCATGACGTTTTGCTCGTAGAGTTGCTGGAACAGGCTCTTGAGCGTGGCTTCGGTCACGTCGAAGCTGGTGTCGAGGTCGTGGGTGCCGTTCATCAGCACTTCGGGCTCCACGATGGGCACGAGGCCCGCTTCCTGGCACAGCGCGGCGTAGCGCGCCAGCGCGTGCGCGTTGGAGTCGATGCAGCTGCGCGACGGAATGTCGTCACCAATGGTGATCACGGCGCGCCACTTGCAGAACTTCGCGCCCAGTTCGACGTACTCGGCCAGGCGCTCGCGCAGACCGTCCAGGCCCTCTGTGATCTTCTCGCCGTCGAAGCCCGCCATGTCCTTGGCGCCCTTGTCGACCTTGATGCCGGGCAGTATGCCGGCGTCGTTCATAGCGTCGACCAGGCGCGTGCCGTCGGGCATCTTCTGCCGAATCGTCTCGTCGAACAGGATCGCGCCCGAAATGTGTTCGCCCAGGCCGTCGGCCGTCAGCATCATGGAGCGGTAGTCCAGGCGGTTGTCCTCGGTATTTTCAATGCCGACGGCATCGAAGCGCTTCTTGATCGTGCCCATCGATTCGTCGATGGCCAGAATGCCGCGGCCCGGGGCCACCATGGCCTGGGCCGTCGTAACCAGTTGTTCCAGTTTTTTGCTCATGGTCGATCCTCGAAAGTCGTTCGGCGGCTGGTGCCGGAGGGGTCACTTATTCCTCATTGTAATGGATCGCGCTGCCGTCGCCGGCCGGCATTAGCCGGAATTTGGCTGGTTTCGGAACCCGGTGGTCGGTGGGTTTCCGGTTTCTGGTTTCCGATTTCCGGAAAACGGTAATCGGTCGTCGGTAGTCGGCACAAGCGGCGAAGTCTATTCTGACCACCGGCTTTCAGGGTCTTGATTTTCCGGAAACCCGAAACCGAGCGCCTTTCCTACAAACTCTCGAAGGCGCTATGAGCGTCGTCGCCGTCGGGATCGACGGTGGCCACGATCTTCATCGTGTTGGTGCCGCCCTCAAAACCCGGCTCGTCGCCCAGGGTCAGGATCACACGTTTGCCGGGCGGGACCAGGCCGGCTCGAACGACATGCTCGACCGCCCGACGACCCGGCTCGGTCTTGTCGATCTGGTCGGCGGCGAAGAACAGCGGGTGGACGTGCTGGAACAGGCGCATCCGCCGCAGGCTGGAGCGCTTGGGCGAGAGCGCGATGATGGGCACCGGCGAACGCACGCGGCTTAGCCACTGCGCGGTGGATCCCGACTCGGTGAGCGCTACGATGGCCTCCACCGGCACGTTGTTGGCGGTAATCATCGCGGCCATCGCAATCGCCTGGTCGGTGCGGTCGGGCTTGATGTTGAGACGACGCTGCGGGATATAAGCCTGGACGTGTCGTTCTGCGCCTTCGCAGATCCTGGCCATGGCCTCGATCACGCGCGACGGATGCCGGCCCACCGCGGTCTCGGCCGACAGCATCACCGCGTCGGTGCCGTCGATCACGGCGTTGGCCACGTCCAGCACTTCGGCGCGAGTCGGAATCGGACTGTCGACCATCGACTGCATCATCTGGGTGGCGGTGATGACCGGCCGGTTGTGGGCAAGCGACGCGGTGATGATGCGCTTCTGCAGGCCAGGCAATTCGGCCTCTCCGATTTCCACGCCCAGGTCACCGCGCGCCACCAGCACTGCATCCGAGGCCTCGATGACCGAATCCAGGCTCTCTATAGCCTCGGTGCGCTCGATCTTGGATACCAGGTAGGCCTCGCCGCCGGCGCGCCGCAGCAGCGTCCGGGCACGTTCGATGTCTTCGGCACTGCGCGGAAACGAGACCGCCAGGTAATCGACCTGCCATTCGGCGGCCAGCTTGATGTCGGCCTCGTCGGCAGCCGACACCCCGGGAAGCGAAAGGCCGCCGCCGCGCAGATTCAGACCCTTGCGATCCGACAGCTTGCCGCTGGTCACCACTTCGCAGACGATCCGGGTACCGTCGACGCGCTTGACCCGCATGGCCATCAGGCCGTCGTCCAGCAGCAGTTCGGAGCCGGGCGAAACATCTTCGGCAAGGCCGAGATAGGCCACGCCGACCTGGTGCTCGTCGCCCACCGGCGCCGGATCCTCGGCGACCAGCGTGAACTCCTGGCCGGCCTCGAGCTCGACGAAACCTTCGCGGAAACGGTCGATTCGGATCTTGGGGCCGGACAGGTCGGCCAGCACGGCAACATCGGTATCCAGTTCGCGCGCGATCGCGCGTACAAGCTTGATCCGTCGCGCGTGGGTCTCGGGATCGCCATGCGAGAAATTGATCCGGACCACGTCGCAGCCGGCACGGATAAGCTTCTCCATGGCTTCGGGATCGTCGGTGGCCGGACCGAGCGTGGCCACGATCTTGGTTCTTCGATTCATCATGCCGGCAAGTCTAGCTGAGTTGCGGAGCGCAGACCACGGCCAGGTTCATCCGTGCCGAAACCGGCGTTGAACGCCAGCGTGCCGAAGGAAATGCCCTTGCTGATCAGCTCGGCCGAGCCGCCCGAGCGCGGCAGGTTGTGACAGCCGCCGCAGCTGTTGGCATCGGGCGCCGAAACGCGGTACATGTTGCGCGGAAAATCAAGCGGCGACCAGCGCCAGCAGACGCGAATTGCGGTTGTCGTGACTCTTGCGCTGCTTCGCCTGCGCCAGGGCGACGGGCGCCTTGGTCGCCAGAATCATGAGCGGCGAGAAAATCAGGCAGCTAATCGGAACGAGCATCTTGGTGGAGTCCCTGGATGCGAAGTCGTCGGCCCGGGGACGGTATATTACCCGATAATGATCCCGTCATCCGCAAACGAAACCGGTAGCGAGCACGCCGGAATGGAATTCCGGCCGCGATGCATGCGATTGCACGCCGGGTGGCCTCCAATGGCAACCTCGGCAGCTGTTTAACCAGCTGATCATCTGCATGCGCTATCTACGTATCCTTCTGGCACCATTGCTCATCCTCGCGGCGACGGTGGTTCTGATCGTCCCGATGTTCATCGTCGCACTGGTCAAGCTGCTGGCGCCATTCACGTCAATGCGCCGAAGCTGCCGCCGAATCGTCTCCGGCATTGCCCAGGCCTGGATCTTGATCGTGGTCGGCTGCTTCCGGATTTCCTACGACACGCGTATCGAAGTGACCGGCGACACCGACTTCGATCGCAGACAAAGTTACCTGCTGCTTTGCAACCATCTTTCATGGATCGATGTGCCGATTCTGCTTTGGGCGTTTCAATTGCAGCTTCCTTTTTACCGCTTCTTTCTCAAGCACAGCCTGATCTGGACACCGCTGCTGGGCATCGCGTTCTGGGCGCTCGAGTATCCGTTCATCCGCTTCCGTTCGCGTAGATATCTGGCACGCCATCCCGAGAAACGCGGCGAGGGACTACAGGCAGCGCGACGCGCCTGCGAGCGGTTGCGGGGCGTTCCTGCAACAGTTGTCAATTTTCCCGAGGGCGCAGTGTTCACCCGCGCTCGCCAGCGACGGCAGGATTGCGATTATCGAAACCTGCTGCGTCCGCATGCCGGCGGTCCGTCGCTGGTGATCACGGCGATGGGCGAGCAGCTCGACGCGCTGCTCGACGTTACCATCCACTATCCGGACGGCCCACCAAGCATTCCCGATTTTCTCCTCGATCGCGTCGCCTGCGTGCGCGTTCACGTCAGGCGTATCCACGTCCCGGTCGGACTGACCGAAGGCGACTACCAGCAAGACCCCGAATTCCGCAAACGATTCCGGGCCTGGCTCAACGACCTCTGGCACAGCAAGGATGCACTGATCGAAGAACTGAAAACAGGCTCCAGACGGTCGGCGGGCGATGCTGAAGATCATTGAAAAACCGCTCTTTTTGGTCCTGAAGATTGACCCGGCATGCGAATGCAATCATGATTGTGCATGACCGTCAATGCACGTCCATGGTGGTAGTGAGGCGGCGGACTCGACGCTTGAACTTCGAAATCAGCGACACACCGAGGCCGAAATGAATACGTTCATCGTGACCGGCGGCAACCGCGGCCTGGGTTTCGAGATTGCCAGGAGTCTGACGGCGGATGACGACACGCATGTCGTCATCGCAGTCAGGAGCATGGAGCGCGGACGGGAAGCCGCGCGGCAGATCGGCTCGAACGCTTCGGTGCGTGAACTCGACCTTGCGAGTTCAGACAGCGTCGACCGGTTTACAACCGACTGGGAAGGACCGATCGCCGGACTCGTCAACAATGCCGGCGTCCAGCTCCACAATGCCACCCTCCGCACAGAAAAAGGTACCGAACAGACTGTCGCGGTCAATCATCTCAATGCACTGCGGCTGACGCTGGGCCTCGAGAAGGCACTGGCGGGCGGCCGGGTGATGTTCATCGGCAGCGGCACGCACAACACGGATCATCCCACCGCCGCGCCTTTCGGGTCTCGCGGCGAGCAGTTCGAATCCATTGCCAACTGCGCAGAAGGGCTGGGGAGTGCGGACAAGATCGGACAGTTGGGCAAGGACCGGTACGCCACGACCAAATTCCTGAACATGGTCGCGACGGTGGAGTTGGCGCGACGCTACGACCCGCAAAAGATCCTGTTTCTCTGCCTGGACCCGGGGGCTGATGCCCGGCACCGACCTCGTGCGCACCGTGCCTTCGTTCCTGAAGTTCGACTGGTATCACGTGCTGCCTGTCGTCGAAGGGGTGCTGCCCGACACCAGCACTCCCGCTCGTTCCGGGAACGCCGGGACGACGTTACTGAACACCGATCGATCGAATTTGGCGCCAGGTGGCATCTACACCTATGACTGCGAACTGTCGAAGCGAGTCCACCGGCGCGTATTCGATCGGGAAATCGGTCGCCGCGTAGTCGACGATGCGCTGGAAATGCTTGAAGACATTCGAAGCGGCCACGCTCTGCAAGGCAAATCCAGTGCTTCGCTCATAGCCAGAGTCGGCGCCAGCGCGAACTGGCGTCTCCTCGAGCCGCGACATGCAGCGGCCGATACGCACGCCCTCAGGCAAGAGGCCAGCGCCATCAACGCTTGATGAATTCGTGAACCGATGGCCCGGCCGCACTCGCGGCCGGACCATCGTCGGATCAGGCCAATTCCTGCGAGGCGGGCGGTGCAGTCGCCTCGATCACCGTCGCCCGAATCGGGATGCTGAAAGTATGTGAGGTGTTGGGCGGAATCACGAATGAATCGCCCTCGACCAGCTCGGCCGGATGACCGTCGATGACCACCGTGATCTCGCCCTTCACCACATAACCAACGATCTCGTAGGGACGGGTTCGCTCGGCCTTTTCGTCAACGGTGTAGTCTCTCCATATGCGCAGGCCGACGCTTTCCCCCTGTGCCAACTGCAGGTCACCCAGCGGACCCGGCGCGATGTTTTCACCCTTGAGCACGTTGTTCGACATTGGCGTGTCCTCGTCCATGAGTGTGAGTCCAAGATAACATCCACCGCAACGAAAGCCGCGCGCCGCGGCCATTCCCGCCGAACCTTTTGCTCCCGGGACTGATAAGCTCCCGCCGATGCTCAAGCAACTGCTCATCACGCTTCTCGTCGCGACCATCGTCATCGTGCTTGCGCGCATGAAACGCGGGCGGGCCGCGGCGCGCGCCGCCGGCGACGCACCGGCATCGGAAGCGTCCGGCCGTTCCACGACCGTGGTCGTGGGCTATTCGCTGGCCGCGATCATGATCCTGGCCACCGCCGGCATCACCTGGACGCGTTACCAGGAAGCCAACGAAATCGTGCGCGTGGAAGTCGTCGACACGCGCTCCGGGGACCGTACCGTCTACCAGGTACGTCGCAAGCAGCTTGGCGAGCGCGAGTTCACCACGGTCGACGGCCGGATCGTGTCGCTGGGCGCGTCGGATCGGATGGAGCGAATCGAGTAAGCCGCGAGGGCGACGCGTAAGCATGCCGGTCAGCGCCGGCCGGATCCAGCCCGCACGCTCGCCGTGTCGGTCTTTTGGGCTGCCCCCTTCATCCCTTCCAGGTGCGCACCCGGCCGAACAACTCGTTGGTGCCCCAGATTCCGGTGCGCATGGCTTCGAGCTCCAGCACCTGCGAGTGGTCGACGAACAGATTCACCTCCGGGCCGAATGTCTTGATGTACCAGGCGAACACTTCGGGATCGGCGGCCTCGAACACCGCGTTTTCGATGCCGATGCCGGAGGCTATTTCGGCAATGACGTCGGTTCGCCATTCGCGCACCTGCTCGGTAATGCCTTCGGACTCGACCATGATCCTGTAGGCGCCGGCGTCGAGATGGCGACGCGCTTCCTCGATGGCGTGACGGGGATTCCGAAG
>JAGXKW010000118.1 GCA_018334995.1 Wenzhouxiangellaceae bacterium | reverse complement strand
TTCCAGGTTTGATTTTCAGTCTGGACCGTCTGTGTTCGCACCTGGAGTCAGCATCTTGAAACTCGCGGTATTCGGCCATCCGGTCGCCCATTCGCTCTCGCCACGCATCCACGGCATGTTTGCCGAGGCCGCCGGCTTGGCCATTGATTACGATCGCATCGATTGCCCGGCCGGGCAACTGGCCGGGAAACTGCGCGGTTTCCGTGCGCGCGGTGGCCTTGGCTGCAACCTGACCGTGCCGCTGAAGGCCGAAGGGCTGGCGCTGGCAACGCACGCCAGTCGTGACGCGCAGCAAGCCGATGCCTGCAACACGCTGGTAGCGTCCGAAGACGGCTGGCACGCCGACAATACCGATGGTGCGGGTCTGGTGGCCGACCTGGACCGCATCGGCGTGGGCCTTGCGAACCGCGAGGTGTTGGTGTTGGGTGCCGGCGGAGCGGTGGCAGGCATTCTGGGCCCGCTGCTTGATCGAGGGCCACAGCATATCTGCCTGGTCAACCGGGATGTTTCCAGAGCCGAACGCCTGGCGGCCCGCTTTGCCGGGCAAGACGGGGTGGTCGAGGCCTGCGGCTACGACGCGATCCCGGCCGGCGCTGCGTTCGATCTGTTGCTGCAGGGCACCAGCCTCGGTCACCACGGCGGGTGTCCGCCCGTCCAGCCGCAATGGCTGGCAACCGACGCGGTCGCCTATGATCTCAACTACGGCCCGGCCTACGCGCCGTTCGCTGCGCGCTGCAGTGAACTCGGCATCGCCTGCCATCCCGGCCTGGGGATGCTCATCGAGCAGGCCGCGGTGGCTTTCGAACTGTTCACCGGCGCGCGGTCGGACACCGGGCCGGTTCATGCGGCGCTTTCGAGGTAGCGGCCGGTCAGGTCAACGCGCGTGCCAAGGCGGCGCCGGCTACCATTCGAAGATCTTCCAGTACACCGGCTTGACCGGCTCGAATCGATCGTGCTTGATGTTGAGAATGCCGTCCCCGGTAGTATCGACCAGGTAATAAGCCGGGCCCACGGCCGGCTTGATGCGCACCATGTAGACCCGCCCGTTGCTGACGTATTCCTCGACGGTACGATCGTCTTCGCGGCGAATGCGGACCTGCGGTTCGATCTGCTCGTCGGGGTCGGTGACCTTGGGCGGCAGTGGCTCGCGGATGGGCGGCGGCGGCGGGGCGTTTTCCCGGGCGTCGCTCTGGCCCTGTTGCGCGGCAACGGTCCCTGTGGCCAGCAAGGCCGCCAGGCTCAGGCCCTTGAGGAATTGAAGATTCATTGCGGCCTCCGGTCGTGCGCGTGTATCGAAGAGCGGGCTCAGGGCCGGAAATCAACGACCAGCGCTTGCCAAGCCCCTGAGGCGTATCATAGACGACCCGCTTCAAGACCGCATCATTGCATGAACGCCTTTTTATGAACTATAGCAAGTCATGAGCAACAGCAAGCCGAAAACGCTTTGTCTGATCGACGGATCGTCCTATCTGTACCGGGCATTCCATGCGCTGCCCAGCCTGACCAGTGGCGAAGGCATGCCCACAGGCGCGGTCTTCGGCGTCGCCAACATGATCCGTCGGCTGGTCGAGCAGCACAAGCCCGACTACCTGGCCGTGATCTTCGATGCGCCGGGCAAGAATTTCCGCCACGAGTCGTATGCCGAATACAAGGCCAACCGTCCGGCCATGCCCGACGACCTGCGCATCCAGCTCGAGCCGCTCGACGAAATCATCGACGCGCTGGGCGTCAAGCGCGTGCGCGTGCCCGGCGTCGAGGCCGACGACGTGATCGCCACGCTGGTGCGCGACGCGCGAAAAGCGGATCTGCCGGTGCTGATCTCTTCGGGCGACAAGGACTTGGCCCAGTTGGTCGAACACGGCGTGGTGCTTGAAGACAGCATGCAGGAAAAGCGCTACAACCCCGAGGCAGTGGTTGAAAAGTTCGGTGTGGGCCCAGGACTCGTGGGCGATCTGCTGGCGCTGACCGGCGATGCCTCCGACAACATTCCCGGCGTCGAGAAAGTCGGACCCAAGACCGCCGCGAAGTGGCTGAAACAGTACGGAGATCTGGACTCGGTCATCGAGCATGCCGACGAAATCGGCGGCAAGATCGGCGAAAATCTTCGAAATGCCATCGATCAGCTGCCATTGTCTCGTGACCTGGTCACGCTCAAGGACGACGTGCCGCTGGATTTCAGGCTCGATGATCTTGCCGCGGGCAAGCCGCACCGCGACCGGCTGGTCGAACTGCTCAAGCGCTTCGGATTCACTACCTGGTTGCGTCAGCTCGGCGATTCCGAGGCCGAGGCCGGACGCGCGCCCGAGGCCGGCGAGCTTGAAGTCGAAATCGTGAACACGCGCAAGGCGCTGGCCGCCCTGGTCGACGTACTCGAGTCGGCCGAGCTGATCGCGTTCGATACCGAAACGACCAGCCTGGAGCCGCTGGACGCAGACCTGGTGGGATTCGCGTTCGCGATCGAGGCCGGGAAGGCTTACTACGTACCGGTCGGCCATCTCGACCAGGATACCGAGTTCGACCGCGGCGAGGCTGTGGTCGCACTTTCCGGCGTGCTCGAGGATCCCGAACGGCCCAAGCTCGCGCAGCACACCAAGTACGACCTGAATGTCTTGCAGCGCGCCGGGGTGAAGCTTGCCGGCATCGGCCACGACACCATGCTGGAGTCGTATTGCTACAACGCCACCGCCACGCGCCACGACCTGGATTCGCTGGCCGCGCGCTATCTCGGCCGCCAGACCACCAGCTACGAACAGCTCGCCGGCAAGGGCAAGCTGCAGCTCTCTTTCGACCAGGTCCCGGTGGCCCGAGCGGCCGACTATGCCGGCGAGGACGCCGAGGTCTGCCTGGCCCTGCACCACAAGCTGTGGCCCGAGGTGAGCCGGTATGAAGGCGTGCGGCGGGTCTACGAGGAGCTGGAAATTCCGCTGATCGGGGTGCTGGCGCGCATGGAGGCACGCGGCGTGCTGGTCGACGAGCGGCAGCTTGCCGTCCAGAGCGCGGAGATCGCCGAAAAGCTGCAGGCGCTGGAGCAGCAGTCCTGGGAAGCTGCCGGCGGCGAGTTCAACCTGGGCTCGCCCAAACAGCTGCAGGAGATCCTGTTCGATCGCCTGGAAATTCCGGTGGTGCGCAAGACGCCCAAGGGACAGCCGTCGACCGCCGAGGACGTTTTGCAGGAGCTGGCGGCAGAGCACGCGCTGCCGGCGCTGATCCTGCAGCACCGCGGGCTTTCCAAGCTCAAGAGTACCTACACCGACCGACTGCCGGAAAAGATTCGGGCCGACACCGGCCGGGTCCATACCCACTATCACCAGGCCACCACCGCCACCGGGCGCTTGTCGTCCACCGACCCGAACCTGCAGAACATCCCGATCCGCACCGAGGAGGGCCGACGCATCCGCAAGGCTTTCGTCGCTCCGGAAGGCTGGTGCATCGTCGCGGCCGACTACTCGCAGGTCGAGCTCCGGATCATGGCGCACATGTCCGGCGACGAGCGCCTGCTCAAGGCGTTCGCCGACGGCGAGGACAGAAAACGGGAAAAAGAGGAAGAAGGAGGAGGAGGAGAGA
>JAGXKW010000009.1:17930-65648 GCA_018334995.1 Wenzhouxiangellaceae bacterium | reverse complement strand
CTGGTCGAGACCGGCGCACCGGGTTCCTGGTCTGCGCCGGACACGATGGCTGCCAGCGACGCCGAGCGGTCTCCAGACGGTCTTGGCCAGCCGGAAGACACCCTGTTCAAGAGCGATTTCGGTGCGTCGGAGTCTGCCGACGTCCCGCTGTTCCGCGACGACTTCGGCAGTTAGGCGCCCCCACTTGATCGGGCCTTCCCGTTTTGACCGCCGGTCGTCGAGTCCGGGCCGTCTTGAATCCGCCGGGTGCGCTTTCGGTCCGCGGCAGGCATAATCGGAAAAGAAACCCGCACGGTTCGGACCATGCGAAAGATTTTGCTGCTGCTCGGCCTGCCGATCCTGCCCCTGATCGGCTACTTCCTGTACCTGGCATACGCCGCCGGAGAGTTCCGCAGCGTCGATAATCTTCATCCCGGCCCCTGCCGCAAGGTGCACGGCGTTGCGGGTCCCGAGGACATCACACTGCATCCCGGGCGCGATCTGGCGCTGATCTCCAGCTTCGACCGGCGGGCCGCCATGGCCGGCAACGTCCGGCCCGGCGCAATCCATGCGTGGGCGCTGGACGGCAGCATGGATTCGCCGGTCAACCTGACGCCCGACGCCGGGCACGCGTTCCGTCCGCACGGCATTTCGCTGTACGTCGACGCCGACGGCCGGACTACCCTGTTCGTCGTCAACCATCCGGGCGAGGCGCTTTTCGGCGACCGGCCCGAAACTTCCGCGGATGGCCCGGCGCACACCATCGAGGTGTTCGACTACCGGCCCGGCATCGGCGGCCCGGGCGGCCGGTTGACGCACCGCGAGACGCGCGCGCACGAATCGATGATTCGTCCCAACAACGTGGTCGCGGTCGATCACGAGCGCTTCTACTTCACCAACGACCACGGCAGTTCGCCCGGGTTCTCCCGCACGCTGGAGGATTATCTGCGGCTGGGCTGGGCCAACGTGGTGTACTTCGACGGGCGGGAGTTTCGCGAAGTCGTCGACGGTCTGACCTACGCCAACGGCATCGATATTTCGGCCGACGCCCGGCGCGTGTACGTGGCCGAAGTCACGCGCAGCCGGTTGCGGGAATATGCCAGGGATCCGGCCAGCGGTGCCTTGAACCAGTTGCGGGCAATCGACGTGGGTTTCGGCATCGACAACATCGCGGTCGATGACGATACCGGCGCGCTGTGGCTGGGCGGCCATGTCAAGCTGCTGACTTTTGCCCGCCACGCCGGCGACGCGGAGGTGCCGTCGCCGTCGCAGGCGGTCCGCGTCCGGTTGAGCGATTCGCCGGAAGTCGAGACCGTTTTTCTCGACGACGGAAGATTGATTTCGGGCGCGAGCTCAGCCGTGCATCGCGACGGACATCTGCTGCTTGGCTCGGTATTCGAAAGCCACATGGTCGAGTGCGTGGGGCTGAGCGTGCGCGGCGACCGCGAATCCTGACCCCGAATCAGCGGTTTCTATCGAGACGCGCGCGATCGGGGTAGGGCTGGACGTCGCCGGCCGGATCACGCCGAAGCCTGTCCTGCAGTTCGCGCCACCAGTCCGGGTCGAACAGCTCGCCGTGGGCCCGGGCAAAAACTTCCCGGTGTCTGGGCGACAGGTCGATGAAGCGCGGGAAGTGTTCCGGAAACACGTCGCCGGGCTCGACCGGATACCAGGGTCTGTCGGCGAATTCCTCTTCTTCCGAGCGCGCGGCGGGAATCCGGCGGAAGCGCAGCTTGGTGATCAGGCTGACTTCGTCGTAGTCGTAGAACACGCAGCGCCGGCTTCGCGTGACGCCGAAGTTCTTCAGGAACAGGTCGCCCGGGAACAGGTTGGATCGGGCCAGGTCCTTGATCGCCTGACCGTAGTCGAGCACCATGGCTTCGGCTTCTTCGTCGCTTGCCTCGTGCAGGTACAGGTCCAGCGGCCGGACCCGGCGCTGCACGAAGCAGTGCTCGATGAGGACCCGCCTGGCGTCGACGCGCACGCTGCGGTCGCATTCGGTCTCCAGTTCGGCGACCAGCCGCGCGTCGAGCTGGTCGCGGCCGAATTCCAGGTGGCGGTATTCCTGCGCATCGATGAGGCGACCGACGCGGTCGTGGTTGAACACCAGCCGATACTGCGTCAGCACGTGCTCGCGACCGATCTTCTTACCCGGCGCGAAGTGGTCGCGCACGACCTTGAACACCAATGGATAGGTGGGCTGGGTGAACACCATCATCACCATGCCGCGCTTGCCGTCGGCCTCGCGCAGCGGTTCGTCGCGAGCCTGTTCCAGATGCTTGAAGAAGTGGCGGTAGCGTTCGGTCTTGCCCTGCTTGACCCGGCCGAGCACCGTGTAGAGTTCGTCGATGGGCTTGTCGGGCAGCAGCGTGCGCAGGAACACGATGGCGTCGCCCACCGTGGGCAGATCGGCGTGGAAGTAACTGTAGGTAAAGCCGAACAGCCGGCTGACCTGGCGCCGTTCGGTGATCAGCGCGTCGGGCCGGATGCCGTCTTCGCCGTGTGTCAGGGCGATGATGCACGGCAGCCAGCGCGAGGCACCGAACGCGCGCCCGACCAGATAGGCGCGCCGGTCGCGGTAGAACACCACCTGCAGCAGCTCGATCGAAAGCAACCTGTCGTCACCGGCCTCGGTCAGGGCGTGCCGGAGCCTTTCGGCCAGACGTGCGGCATCATCGGCAATGAAGTCGGGATTGCAGCCGGGCTCGCGGGCGGCCAGCAGGCGCTGAATGGCCACGGCGGGCGCCTCGCTGCACGAATGGATATTGCGCGCGATCGGGTGAGTGATCTGTTCGGTGGGCTCGATATCGAGCGCGACGAACTCCATGCCCGGATCCACGCCGCGCGTCTTGAACAGTCTGCGCGTGAGCGTGTTGAAGAACGTCTTGTACAGTTCGGCGTCGAGCTTGCCGGTAATCGCGCCTGCATATCCGGCATGAATGTCCAGCCACAGCGTTCTTGAAAGCAGCCGTTCGGCCAGCAGCGTTTCCAGCCGGCCGATGGTCTCGGCGATGCATTCGTCGTACAGTCCGATACGCGTCCGCGCGTCGCGCCGCTGGCCTTCCCAGTCGCGCTGGACGAATTTTTTTCGCGCCCGCCGCGTGATGTCGGAAAAGCGTGCGTTGTAGTCGTCGAAGGCATCGACGACCAGCGCTGCGGCGCGCTGGATCAATTCGAGCCGTGCGCGCGCCGGGGGCATCTTTATCCGTTGTTGTCCGGAATCCGGGTCGCCTGCCAGGTGAATGCCTTCCAGCGGCCGTCGCGGCGCTGGAAGACGCCGGTGTTGAAGAATTCGGTGCCGGTATCCTCGGCCAGGTCCGCCGCGACCAGCCGGAATGTCATTACGGCGATATCGCCGAATATCCGGATAGCGACATCCTCGCTGCTGTAGACAGGCCGGCCTTCGTCGTCGGCAGGCGGTTCGGTCAGGTTGTCCATGATCTCGGACTTGCCGAAGCGCTCGCCGTCGGAGCTGGTGTAGACCAGGTCCTCGGCCCAGAACCGGTCGTGGATTTCGGCATCGCTGATCGAGGCGCCGGCAAGGAATTCGTCGAGCAAGTCATGCAATCGTTGCTCGGCGGCGTTGTCTTGCAAGTGACCGTGCTCGTGTTCCTGCGCAATGGCGAGCGGATTTGACGCCAGGACCGCAAGCATCGCGAAAGGCTTAAAGAATTCGAACATTTGGCGACCTCGCATTTGAAAAACCGGGTAGCTGTCTCGAGAGAAGCATAGCGCAACTCGACGGGTGTCCCGATAACTTCGGCTTCGCCAGTGCAGGGTTTTCCGGAATTTCCCTCGAGCGGTTCAACTGCCGGTTGGCGAGACGCCATTCGCATGGGTCGTCCGAGCGCGCGCCGACTTGCAGGTAGACGATATTCAGCGGCGGATGGTCAATGCAGAGCGTGGAGACATGATGATCGGCGGACTGCAATCTTCCAGCTTGAATGCCGAGTCAATGACTTGATAGTGTAGAAGGCACGCGATCGAGAAAACAGGTCGCAGGAATCCGGCGGAGCGGAACAACGCGTTGGCGCTCGGTAACGGAACAGGGGAAGATCCAGCAAATGTCCAGCACAGATTCGATCACGCGCTATCTGTTGGCCTGGCAGGCGAATCCCGGCGATGCGCATGCCGCAGAGCAGCTGTCCAGGCTGGCCTACCGGTATCTGAGGCAAATGGCCCAGGCGCGTCTGAAAAGGGAGTCGGGGCAACCCTTCACTCCCACTGAATTGGTGCACGAAGCCTGGTTGAACCTCGATCCCACCGGCAAGGCGCTGGCCAGTCGCGAGCACTTCTTCCGGCTGGCCTCGACCGTAATGCGCAACCTGCTGATCGACCACGCGCGTGAACGGCTCGCGGCGAAACGCGGCGGCGACTGGCTGAGACTGACCTTGTCGGCAGCCGAACGCGAACAGACCCTGGACGACGAAACGCTGCTGGATCTCGACCGTGCCCTGGACCGGCTGGGCCATGACCATCCGCGGCATGCCGATGTGGTGATCCTGCGCTGCTTCGGGGGGCTGCTGCTGAAGGAGGTCGCGGCCACGCTGAACATCAGCCTGGCCACGGTCAAGCGTGACTGGACTTTCGCATGCGCCTGGCTGGCGGATGCACTCGACAAGAAAAGGAAATCGTCATGACGATCGACGTGAAATCGCTCGAGCACCAGTTCGCTGCGCTTTGTGACCTCGACCCGAGTGAACGGGCCGACAGGCTGCGCGATATTGCTCGGCGCGACGAGGCGCTGGCCCGGCGGCTTGCGGCGCTGCTGGACGCCCACGATGCCGATACCATCGGCCTTGACGTTCTGCCCGAACAGGGAATGCGCGTTTTCGGCGTCTTCGAGGAAAATCGCATGATCGGGCGCGAACTGGGTGGCTGGCGCTTGACCCGGGAGCTTGGTCGAGGCGGCCTCGGCGTGGTCTTTGCCGCCGAACGCGAGCGTGACGGCGTACACGAGCGCTCGGCAATCAAGTTGCTGCAGGTCCCGGCATTCGATGCCGACGCCGGCCAGCGTTTCGTGCGCGAAGCGGCCGTGCTTGCGCGCCTGGACCATCCGGGCATCTGCAGCTTGCGTGACTGGGGACGGGCCGACGAAGGCTGGCCTTACCTGGTGCTGGACTTGATCGACGGCAAGCGCATCGACCGGGCGGCCGGGGGGCTGGGCACGATGGCGCGGATCGAGTTGATCGCGCGCGTCGCCGACGCCATCGGCGCCGCCCATCGGCAACTTATCGTACATCTGGACATCAAGCCCGACAACATCCTGGTCGATGCCCGCGGCGCGCCGGTGATACTGGATTTCGGCGTCGCTCGGGTGCTGCGCGAGGAGGGTGGTGACGCCACCGCCACGCTGACGCGCTGGCTGACCCCGGACTATGCCAGCCCGGAGCAGCTGCGCGGCGAGCCGGCCTCGGTCGCGGCTGACCTGTACGCGCTCGGTGCCGTGCTTTACGAACTGGTCACCGGCGAGCGTCCGTTCAAACTGGCGCGGTTGACGTTGCCCGAGGCGCTGGCTCGAATCGAACGCGGCGCCACCCCGCCCAGCCGACGGGTCGCCGGCGTCGGCAGCGACCTGGATGCGGTGATCGCCAAGGCCATGCACGCAGATCCGGGGCGGCGCTACGAAAGCGCGGCGGCTTTTGCCGAGGATCTGCGCGCGATCCAGGAACGGCGACCGGTCAAGGCGCGACCGGACACGTGGCTTTACCGGTTGTCCAGGCTGGTGCAGCGAAACCCGATCGCCGTCCCGGCCGCCGTGCTCTCGGTGCTGGCGATTGCCGTTCTGGCCGGTATGCTGGCGCTGCAGACCGGGGACCTGCGCAAGCAGCGTGACCAGGCCGAAAGTCAGGCCGTACGCGCACGGGCCGCTACCGATCTGCTGCTGGGCTCGATTCAGGCCGCCGATCCGACCGGGGAAAAGGCGTCGGCCACGAGCGTCGACGAACTGCTTGCCGCCGCAGCTCGACGCATCGATGGAAGCGAGGTCGATGATCGCCAGCTGGCGGTCGAAAGTCTGATCCGGATTGGCGAAGTTCGCAGCTCTTTGAGTGAGTTCGGTCTGGCCATCGAACTGTATAAACGCGCCTTGGAATTGCTTGGCGACGGCCCGGATGCGGTATCCGAAGGGCGGGCCACCGCCGTAGCCGGACTGGCCGGCGCGTTGCGACAGGCGGGCCGTCCCGACGATGCGGTCGGACTACTCGAAGACGAGATACCGGCTTTCGGAGACGATGGGCACTGGAAGCTTTGGCAGGCGTGGGGAAACCTTGCCGTCCGTCGAGGGGAGCTCGAGCGGGGCGTAGAGCTTCTGGATCGGGCGTTGGCCATGGCGCCCGAAGACGCGCACCAGGCGCGCGCCTCGCTTCTGTCCAGTCGAGGTTACGTTCCCTCGTCCATCGGACGCTATTCGGAGGCGCTGGAGTTTTATCAGCAGGCGGCCGATGTCGCGCGCACGCCGCCCGTCGATCGCGAGAATCTGGCGACCATCCTGCTCAACACGGCCAACGCGCAATCGAAGCTGGGCAACATCGACGAAGCACTGGTTGCAGCCGATGAATCACTGCGCCTGCGCATCGACATGTACGGCGAGCGCCACGTCCGAACGGTGCCGAGTTACCTCATCCGGGCTTATGTATTCATGGAAGCCGGGCGCTGGGACGAAGCCATCGACGCGGCACGACGTGCTGCCGAACTGGAGCAGGAGCTGACCGGCGGTGATACGCGACGGATGGCCGCAATCTGGAGCGCAATGGGCCTTGCCGCCGAGCGCAAGGGCGATTACGAAACGGCGCGGGAAAGCTTCACTCGTGCGCTGGAAGTACAAAGCAGGATCCTGCCGGAGAATCACCCGGCGCTGGCCGGTACCCGCGTCAACCTGGCCAGCACGATGATGGCCGCCGGCGACTACGCCGGTAGCCTGGAGCCGTTGCGACAGGCCTGGGAAATCCACACAGAGGTTGCCCAGGGCAAGCCGTCGCGCTCGCGCGCCATTGCCGCGGTCAATATCGCCTACAGCCACATCAAGCTGGACCAGCCGGAACCCGCCCTGCAGTGGTCCGGCGACGCCCTGGCCGAGGCCGAGCAGGTGCTCGAGTCCGACCAATGGTTGCTCGGCCATTTCCGCAACGTGCATGCCGAGGCGCTGTTCGTCAATGGACGGGTAGCCGAGGCCGAGCAAGCGGCACTGGCTGTCGAGCAGACATACGCAGCCTCCGAAACGCCCGTGCGGCCGGATTCGGTCAAGGAAAACCTGAGCCTGCTTGCGCGGATTTTTGAAGTCACGGGCGATGCCGAGCGCGCCGCGACCTATTCGGCCCGCCTGGATTGAATCGAAGCTTTGCCTGCCCCAAGCGCCCTGAGCCAGGGCGCAGAAACCTCCCGACCCGACGCAGATTCGCATTGCGATGAGCCGTTTCCCGCCTTGGTTACGCCAAACAACTCCAGACAAGCCGGATCAGGTTGGCAAAAACGCATGCCGGAACAGCACTCGACAATGATCACGGGCTCAAGATCACGGAAATGCCATGGCGTGGCAGTCCCACCCCGATGCCCATATGCATCGAGGGACAGTCCTGCGCCCATGCGAATGAGCTCGGGGAAAACGGCTGGAGGTCGGCGAAATGTCGACCCATGGAGAGGTCAGACCCGCGGCGTTCACGAGAACGCCCTCCAGCAACGGTTCAGGATGAGCCTTTTGGACGCCGGACGACGCCATGCACTGATAGACCGTCCCGAGTTGTCTGCAGGAGACACCGATGTTGCTGATCAGAATCTTCATCGCGATTCCATGTTTGTGTTGGCCTTGGCTCTAGCGGCCGACGTCGATCGAATCCGTATTCGGGCGAACAGGTGAAATCGTCCGGCATCGTCCGACAAGCGGCCGATGTCGACGGACCCGCGATGGAAATCCATAGTTCCACCCGGTGCCGATCTCACCGTCGCACGGTTCTTACGGGCTGTCGGCGCAAGACAGTCCGTCGGACTCGCGATGCGGACCGGTGACCAGTCGGGCGTCGCGCCGGACAACAGGGCTCCGGCAGGTCGACGCCGGGCGGATCGACGAACCGGGTCTTCAGTCGCGCTCCCCCTCGAAGCGCGGCAGTTTCATGAAAAGCTCCTCCAGGCCTTCCGACCATGCCGAGCTGAGTCGCTGGAGATATGCGTCGTTTTCCTCGAAGCGGTGATAGCGGACCTGGTCCAGGGTATCGGCGGTGTACAGAAGCAGTTCGATCGGCGGGCCGACGCTGAGGTTGGAGCGCATGCTGGCGTCCATGGACACCAGCGCGCAGCGGCCGGCGCGCTCGAGCGATGTTTCAGGCGCGATGATCCGGTCCAGGATCGGCTTGCCGTACTTGGTTTCGCCGATCTGCAGGAACGGCTTGTCGCGGCTGGCCGCGATGTAGTTGCCTTCCGGGTAGATCAGGAAGATGTCGACCGGCTGGTCGCCGATCTGGCCGCCGAGGATGAACGAGGCGCCGAAGCCGTTCTGTTCGGACTGCTCGGAATACGTGTCCTGGATTCTGGCCGAAATCTCGCCGACGTAGGCGGCAACTTCGTCGAGATGGGAATATCCGTTCAGGTCGCGACTGATTTCGGGATTGGCCAGATCGCGCTCGATCTGGCTGTTGACCGCCTGTGTGGTCGCCAGGTTGCCGGCCGAAAGCAGCACGAGCAGGCGATCCGGCGTGGTTTCGAAGCGGTGCATCTTGGAATAGATGCTCACGTTGTCCACCCCGGCGCTGGTGCGCGAGTCCGAGCAAAGTACGAGGCCGCGATCGAGCCGCATCGCCAGGCAATAGGTCATGAATGAATCCAGCAGACGAGTCGTTTCAATCGGGCCAAATCATAGCACCCGGCCCCGCGCTCAGGCAGCTTCCCTGTGCGACGATATCGATCCGGTGCCGTCGCGCGACATCAGCCAGATGATGAGCGCGATGGCCGGAATGCCCAGGGCCGATGCGTAGACGAAGAAAACCACGTAGCCGGCCTGGTCGACGATGAAGCCCGACGGCCCGCCGATGAGTTTGCCCGGGAGCGTCATGAACGAGCTGAACAGTGCGTACTGGGTCGCGGTATAGCGACGCGAAACCAGGCTGGACAGCCACGCGATGAACACCGTGGCCGAGAAGCCGTTGGCGAAGTTGTCGGCCCCGATGGTGACGAACAGCGCCGGCAGACTGGCGCCCACGGTGGCCAGCCAGGCGAAAACGAGGTTGGTCACGGCCACCAGCAGCGCCCCGATCAGCAGCATCGGCATGATGCCGAAGCGCGCGACCATGATGCCGCCGATGACGCCGCCGACCAGCGTCATGGCGATGCCGAACACCTTGGTGACGGTGGCGATCTGGGACAGCGAAAAGCCGAGATCGAGGTACAGCGGGTTGGCCATGGCGGCCATCGACAGGTCGCTGATCTTGTACAGCCCGACCAGCGCCAGGATGGGCCCGGCCAGCCATCCGTAGCGAAGCAGAAAGTCCTTGAGCGGCGCGATCACGGTGCCGGTCAGCCAGGCCGCGGCCTCGCGCCGCCAGCCCGAAAGCCGGGTTCGGGCCCTGAATCGCTGCACCAGCGGATCCTTTTCGATGTCCAGCCGCTCGGGCGAGGACGGCTCGGGCGACAGCAGTGCGGCGAGCATCCCCACCGAGGCGCACGCGGCCATGGCCAGGTAGGCGGCCTTCCAGCCGGCGTAATCGGCGATGTACAGCGCGCCGGCGCCGGCAACCAGGATGGCGAGGCGATAGCCGATGACGTAGGTGCCTGCCAGCGCGGCCTGGAATTCATCGGCGTCGGATTCGATACGGAACGCGTCTATGGTGATGTCCTGGGTGGCCGAAGAGAAGGCGACCAGAAGCGCCAGCAGCGCGATCGGGTAGAGATGTTCGCGCGGGTCGGAAAGCGCCATGGCCGCCAACCCGAGCATGATGCCGGCCTGGGCCAGCAGCATCCAGCCCCGGCGCTGACCGAACAGCCGGGTCAGGCCCGGCAACGGCACCCGGTCGACCACCGGTGACCAGAACACCTTGATCGAATAGGTGATGCCGATCCAGGCAAAAAAACCGATTGCGGTGCGCGAAATGTCGTAATCGCGCAGCCACGCGGTCAGCGTGGTGAACACCAGCAAAAACGGCAGACCGGCCGAGAAGCCGAAAAACAGCATCCGGATGACCGAGGGTCGGGTGTAGACGGCGAGCGCTTCGCCCCAGGTGCGCCGGGCTTCAGGCGCCATGCTCAGCCGTCGTAATCCATGATCAGCGGCGCATGGTCGGAGAAGCGGTTGGCGGTATAGATGCGCGCTTTTCCGACATTGTCGGCCGGATCTGCCGAGGTGACCTGGTAATCCAGCCGCCAGCCGACGTTCTTCTCCCAGGCACGGCCCCGGTTGGACCACCAGGTGTACTGCTCAGGCCGGGGATCGACCCTGCGGAACGCGTCGTGCAGTCCGACCGGGCCGAACACCTCGTCGAGCCAGGCGCGTTCTTCGGGCAGGAAGCCGGAATTCTTGCGGTTCGACTTCCAGTTCTTCAGGTCGATTTCCTTGTGCGCGATGTTCCAGTCGCCGCAGACGATGTAGTCGCGGCCGTCGCGCGCCATCTGCTCGAAGCGCGGCTTGAGATGGTCCATCATTTCGTACTTGACCGCCTGGCGGACGTCGCCCGAGGTGCCCGAGGGCAGGTACAGCGAGATCACGGACAGTTTGCCGAAGTCGGCCTGCAGCCAGCGGCCCTCCGAATCCATCCGATCCCAGCCGATGCCGGCCTGGACCCGGTCCGGCGCCTTGCGTGCGTAGATCGCGACGCCGGAATAGCCCTTCTTGACCGCATCGTGGTAGACGCAGGTGTCGAAGTAGCGCGGCTTGAACTGCGGATCGGTGAGCTGGTGTTCCTGCGCCTTGGTTTCCTGGATGCAGACGACGTCGGCGCGTTGGCGTTTGAGCCAGTCGAAGAACCCCTTGCGCGCGGCGGCGCGAATTCCGTTTGCGTTGAGCGTGATGACACGCATTGAAAAAGCCTGCTCCTCGAGTGTTGTCGCCAATGGTAGCGGTTTGCAGGTCTGAAAACCCGTTAGACTTTCCGCATGAGAAGCTGGACGCGTAAATTCATCGCCCTGGCGCGCTCGGCCGGCGCGCTGAAATTCGGCCGGTTCGAGCTGAAATCCGGCCGGGTCAGCCCGTATTTCTTCAACGCCGGGGCGTTCTGCGACGGTCGGCATATCGCCGACGTGGCCGATTGCTACGCCGACGCCATCGTCGAGACAGGCATCGAGTTCGACCTGATCTTCGGCCCGGCCTACAAGGGGATTCCGCTGGCGACCAGTGTCGCGATCAGCCTGCACCGCCGGCATGGCGTAAACGCGCCCGTAGCCTATGATCGCAAGGAGGCCAAGGATCACGGCGAGGGCGGACGGCTGGTTGGCGCGCCGGTCGCCGGCCGGGTGCTGGTCGTTGATGACGTGATTTCCGCCGGGACCGCGTTCACGGCGGCCGAGCAAACGATCGAGCAGGCCGGCGCCGTGGTCGGCGCACTGGTCGTGGGACTGGATCGCCAGGAACGCGGCAGCGGCGCGGTTTCGGCGCGGTCCGAGATTTCCGACCGGGGCGTCGAAGTCGTGGCGGTTGCCGGGCTGGACGACCTGATCCGGGCGCTGGAAGGCGACGATTCGAGTTCGGAATCGCTGTCTGATATGCTTGAGTATCGAGATCGTTACGGAGCATGATCGGGCGCCATCAATGAAGACGGGTTTGCTGATCATCCTGCTGTCTCTGGCCGCGGTGGCTTCGGCCCAGAGTGTCTACAAGTGGGTGGACGAAAAAGGTGAAGTGCACTACAGCCAGACGCTGCCGCCCGAGCGGGCCGGCGAGGCGCACGCCCGCTTGAACGACGACGGCCTGGTTACGGAGCGCGTGGATCGGGTCAAGACCGCCGAGGAGCTTGCCGCGCTCAAGGCCGAACAGTCCGAGAAGCGGGAACAGGCCGAACAGCGCCGGATCCAGGCGCAGCAGGATCGTCTGTTCCTGGCGGCCTTCCCGACCGAGGACGATGTCCGGCAATCCATCCAGAGCCGACGCGAGACGGTCATCGCCGAGCGCGAGTCGGTCGAGTCCCTGATCGAGCAGAACCGCGACCGGTTCGCCGCCCGGGTGGAGCGCGCGGCCGCGCTGGAGCGGCGCGGCGAGCCGGTGCCCGAATCGGTCGTCGAGCGCGTCGCCGCCGATCGGGCCGCGATTCGGCAACTCGCCGAAAGACTCGAGCAGATCGAGTCCCGGCTCGCGGCGCTGGACGAGGAACTGGCCGTCGAACTTCGGCGCCATCGCCGCCTGACCGATTCGGGATAGCATCGGTCGATGGAAAAGCAGCCGAAGGGTAAAGCGGCAGGATCTCCGGAATCGGACATACGCAGTTCGCCGGAAGTGTGCGGTTACGTCTTCACCCGCTGCGAACATTGCCATGCCGTATTGCCGGTGCGTTTTTCGGACCTTGGTCAGGCCGGCGGCATGGTGCGCTGCGGCAGTTGCGGCCGCACCCTCAATGCCCTGGCCCACCTCTATCCGGAATTCCCCGACGATTCCAGCCGGCCCATCGCGCCCAGTGGCATGCCGCCCATGCTGCAGCCGCATGTCGAGCAGGAACAGATCATCGATTCCGCCGAAGCCGCCGAGACACCCGAAGCCAGCGGAGACGACATCCATGACGACCGCGGGCCGGTGTTGCGGCTGGATCTGGAGCCCGAGCCTGCGCCGGCATGGATGCGCTTCGCCTGGCCCGCGCTGGCCCTGATCCTGGTCGCCGTGTTCGTCGTGCAGCTGGTGGGCCCGGAACGATGGCGCATCGATCCGGGCATGCTCGGCCTGGCCGATGCGCCTGCGCTGGCGGCCGAAGACGCCGTTCAAATGGTCTCCCGCGACATGCATCCGCACCCGTCGCTGGATGATGCGTTCATCATCAGCGCGGTCCTGATCAATCGCTCGCCGCGTCCAGTCGCATGGCCGAACATCGAACTCGAGCTGTTCGACGCCAGTCAGCAGACAGTCGCCCGCCGGCGCCTCGCGCCGGACGACTACCTTTCGCCCCAGGCCGACCGCAGTGCCGGATTCAAGCCGGACGTCCGGCTGCCGCTGGTGCTGGAAATGGCGGTCGAGTCATCGCGTCCGTCGGGTTTCAGCATGACCTTTTACTACTGATGGGTATCGATTCGCGGCGGCATCCGGTCGACGATGTGCTAAATTCCTCCATAGGGAATGACTTTTCCGGGAGCCTCTCCGACGCATCCGCGCGTCGTGGGCATCCCCGACAATCTTTGGTTCAAGCAATGCCGGATTCCGACACTGAAGCGTCTTCGACGTGTCTGAAGGATGTCGTCTCAAGAGCCGTGGCGCAATATCTCGAAGACATGGGCAATACGCCGCCCGACAACCTGTACGAGCGCATTATGCGCGAGGTCGAGATGCCGCTGATCCGGACGGTACTGGAACACACCGGCGGCAACCAGTCGCGCGCTGCCGGAATTCTCGGCATGACGCGTTCCACGTTGCGCAATCGCATCCGACGCTACGGGTTGTGAGCACTCGACCAGGTCGGATACGGCGGGCGCTGATCAGCGTTTCGGACAAGCGCGGCCTGCTCGAACTGGGCCGGGCGCTGGCCGAATACGACATCGAGATCCTCTCCACGGGCGGCTCGGCGCGGACGCTGCGCGAGCACGGCATCGACGTGCGCGAGGTTTCCGATTTCACCGGCTTTCCGGAGATCATGGGTGGCCGGGTCAAGACGCTGCATCCGAAAGTGCACGCCGGCATCCTGGCGCGCGACGGCATCGACGACGACACGGCGCGCGAGCACGGCCTGCCGCCGATCGACCTGGTCGTGGTCAACCTGTACCCGTTCGCCGAAACCGTGGCGCGGCCGGAATGCACGCTGGAGGAAGCGATCGAGCACATCGACATCGGCGGTCCGGCCATGTTGCGCGCGGCGGCCAAGAACAATGCGCGTGTGACCGTGGCCTGCAGCCCGGAAGACTATCCGGCGCTGATCGACGCGCTGCCGGCGATGCCGGATCCGCACGCACGGCTGGAACTGGCCGTCCGCGCATTCGCGCATACCGCGAACTATGACGGCCAGATCAACCAGTGGCTCGCCGCGTGCGGCACCGAAGAGGCGCTGCCGCCGACCATCAACCTGGCGCTGGACCGGATCGCGAGCCTGCGCTACGGCGAGAATCCGCACCAGCCGGCGGGGCTGTATGCCGCCCGCGGCACTCGGCCCGGTGGGCTTGCCGGCGCCACGCCGCTGCAGGGCAAGCCGCTGTCCTACAACAACCTCCTCGACGCCGATGCCGCCTGGAGCGGGGTGCGTTCGCTCGGTGATGCGCCGGCGTGCTGCATCATCAAGCACACCAACCCTTGCGGTGCGGCGTGCGCCGATTCGCTGCAAGCGGCTTACCGCAAGGCGCTTGCCGCCGACCCGACCTCGGCTTTCGGCGGCATCGTCGCATTCAACCGGCCGGTGGACGCGGAAACGGCCGAGGCCGTGGCCGGGCAGTTCGTAGAGGTCGTGATTGCGCCCGATTTCGAGGGCGGCGCGCGCCGGGCGCTGGCGGGCAAGAAAAATCTGCGTTTGCTCGCGCCGCCGGATTCGGGCCCGCCCGATTACAACCTGCGGCGCATCGACGGCGGCTGGCTGGCCCAGGTGCCCGATACCTTGCTCTCCGGGCGCGACGGATTCGATGTGGTGAGCGAACGTGTGCCCGATGAATACGAATGGCGCGACCTCGCTTTTGCCTGGGCCTGCGTGGCAATGGTGCGGTCCAACGCCATCGTGCTGGCTCGCGACGCGGCCACCCTGGGCATCGGCGCCGGCCAGATGAGCCGCGTGGATGCTTCCAGGATTGCCGTGATGAAGGCCACCGATCAGGGCTTCGATCCGGCCGGCGCCTGCATGGCGTCCGATGCGTTCTTTCCGTTTGCCGATGGGGTAGAAACGGCGGCCCGGGCCGGAGTGCGTGCCGTCATCCAGCCCGGCGGGTCGAAACGCGACGAAGAGGTGATCGCCGCGGCCGACCGGCACGGCATGGCGATGGTTTTTACCGGCCGGCGCCACTTTCGGCACTGACGAGAATGGGACGACGATGACGTATTTGCGCATTGGCGCACTCGCGCTTGGGATGTGTATCGTTGCGGTGCCTTGTTCGCGCGCCCAGTCCCCGGCTTCCGACGAAACCGCCCGGGCGCTGGAAAAAGTCGCCGTGACCGGCACCCGCCTGCGCGGCTTCTTTGGCGCGCGCGCCTGGCCGATCACGCGGGTCACGCGCGAGGAACTGCTGGCAACCGGTCAGCACCGGCTCGGCGATATCCTGCAGCAGCTGACCTTCACCAGCGGTTCGCCGCTCAACACCCAGACCAGCCAGCGCGGCCAGGGCGGTGGCCTGTCGCGCGGCATCGAGACCGTGGAACTGCGCGGCCTGGGGCCCGAGCGCACGCTGGTGCTGGTCGACGGCCGCCGTTTCGTTCCCGGCGGCAACGGTGCCAGCGGCGTTGTCGACATCGGAATGCTCCCGGTGGCCATGGTCGAGCGCATCGAGGTGTTCAAGTCCGGTGCATCGGTCGAGTACGGCGCGGACGCGCTGGCCGGCGTCATCAATATCATCACCCGCGATGCCTTTGACGGCGTGGAGCTGTCGGCCCAGTCCAGCATTACCAGCCGGGGCGATGCCGAGACCTTTACCTTCAATGCCGTCACCGGCCGGACTTTCGACCGCGGCGGTTTCGTGCTGGGCCTCGACTACACCGACCAGCCGTCGGTGAGCAAGGGCGCGCGCGGCTTTTCGCGCCAGCGCCTTTCGCTGGAGGGCCCGGACAACCGGATCGTCTTCGATGGCTCGTCGGCGCCGCCAGCGGGCCAGTTCCGGACCTCGCTGGGGCGCCTGACCCTGATCGACGGTCGCGACGGTGACGATCCCGCCGACTTCCGCCCGTTCATTGAATCCGGTCCCGACACCGATCGGTTCAACTTCAATCCGTTCGAGGACCTGCTGCAGGCTTCGGAACGGCTGACCGCGTTCGGTCGCGGCCATTGGCGCTTCTCGCCGGCGCTGCGTCTGCACGCCCAGGCATTCGTGCACCAGCGCGACTCGAGCCAGCAGCTGGCGCCGCTGCCGTTCTTCACCACGCGCGAGCAGGGCGTGGTGGTCGATGCGGCCAACCTGTTCAATCCTTTCGGCGAAACCCTGACCGACGTGCGGCGCAGGCTGGTCGAGGCCGGTCCGCGAACGTTCAGCCAGGACAACCACGCCTGGCGCTTCGTGCTCGGCGCCGACGGGCAGTTCGGACAGTGGTTCTGGGATGCCGCGATCAACCACGGGCGCAACGAAACCGATCAGCAAAAGACCGGAGACCTGCTCGACGACCGCTTGCGCGTGGCGCTGGGTCCTTCCTTTCGCGACGCCACGGCGCAGGCCGTGTGCGGCACGCCGGACGCGCCGATTGCCGGCTGCACGCCGCTGAACCTGTTCGGCGGCCCGGGCAGCATCACGCCGGAAATGCTGGATTTCGTCGGTACCCGGCTGGCCGATTCAGGCTTCAACGAACAGACCGTGTTCGATTTCAACGTCACCGGCGACCTGTTCATGGCCCCGGCCGGTCCGGTGGCCGCGGCCACCGGGTTCGAATGGCGCGAGGAGCGCGCGCTGGATCGGCCCGATGCGCAGACACAGGCCGGCAATACTACCGGTAATGCCCGGGGGCGGACGCGCGGGGCATTCGACAGCCGCGAGGTCTACCTCGAGTTCGGCGTACCGCTGGCCGCCGGCGCCCGTTTCGCGCGGAGCATGGACCTGGACCTGGGCGCGCGGCTGGTGGATTTCTCGAACTTCGGCACCGAATCGATCTTCGAGATCGGCCTGGGCTGGCAGCCGCTGGAGGCGTTGAGTTTTCGCGGTGCCTGGTCGGAGTCGTTTCGTGCGCCCAACGTGGGCGAACTGTTCGGCGCGCAAAGCCAGGCCAACCCGATCGTCAACGACCCCTGCAGTGATTTCGACGCGTTGACGCCGACCGGAATCCAGCGCTGCATCGACCAGGGCGTACCCGCCGACGGAAGCTTTGACCAGAGCGGCGAGGAAACGCCGGAGCTGTCCGGCGGCAATCCGGACCTGGCGCCGGAATCGGCCGATATCTTCACGCTCGGCCTGAGCTGGCAACCGTCCGCGGTTCGCGGTCTGAACCTGGCGTTGGATTACTACGACATCGAGATCAGCGACGGCATCGGTGCGCTTGGCGCCAACAGTATTCTCCAGCAGTGCCTGGCCACGGGCGCGGCCCGGTTTTGCGATGCGATCGTGCGCGAACCGGGGGGTGCCATACGCGCCGTCGAAGCCAGGCTGCAGAATATCGCCAACGAGACCGCGCGCGGCGTGGACCTGGAACTGGACTGGATGATGGCGGCAGGAAAATCCACCCTTCAGCATCGTGTGATGCTCAGCCACGTCATCGAGCGCGAGCTAGTGGCATTCGAGGGGGCCGCGCCGCTGTTCGGCGAAGGCGAATTCGACCAGGACAATTTCGGCGCCATTCCCGAGTGGCGCGGGCAGTATCGCCTCGATTGGCAACTTGCACAGTGGAAGCTGGGCTACCGGGCGCACTGGATCGGCGTCGTTCGCGAGCGAGGCGACGAGGTCTTTCCGGGCACCGTAAACCGGGCCGGCCCGGTGCTTTATCACGATATCGATGTCGAATGGACGCCTGCCCCCGGATGGCGCCTGTCGGGCGGTATTCAGAACCTGACCGACATCGAGCCGCCGTTCTTCGCCAATGCCGATGCGGCCAATACGGACCTGGGTACGTATCGCGCGCTGGGCACGACCTTCTGGCTACGGCTCGATCTTCTGCGTGGCGATGGCGCCTGAGCCGGGACGGTCGAGCCCTTTCGACTGAATCAAGCGACACTTTATGTGATTTGCATCACATTTTAGTGTATGCTCGCGATTCCGGCATACCGGTGAGTCTCAAGGCCGTGGATATTCATCCGAGCGAAATCGTGATCGCGATCCGGTCCGTGCAGAGCATGGCCGCCCTGGTGCTTGCGGCGTTGCTGCTGTATTTTTTCCATAGCTTTCGACATGCATTTCTCCAGCATTGGGCCTTCAGCACTTTGGCCCTTGCCGTCTACCTGGGATTCTCCGCCACCACTTCGGGTCTTTACCTGGCCGGTCCTGCATACGATCTGCTTCGATTACTGTGCCTGGCCGTATCGCTGGGGGCGGTGTATCCGCATGTCGTCTGGCTGATGATCGGCACCTGGGAAGCGGTCCGCCAGAAAGTCGTGTCTCGACGGCTCGAAATCGCGCTGGTGGGCGCGGCCGCGCTGATCGGGGTGTTCTCGGCGAGCCTGGGCGCGCTCGATGCGCCGGCCGGCGATCTGCGGACGTTATTGCGTGTGGAGTCGCGCTATGCCCTGACCGGCCTGGCATTTCTGGTCGCCGGCCTGCTGTTGTGGCGCGCCCAGCGAACTTCCGGCCTGGTTGGCGCACGTATCGGTTCGATCGGATTCTGTCTATTCGGCCTGCAGATGCTGCACATGCTCGGCATCAATCTGGCGATTCGCGCGGGATATCCGGCCCCGTTTTATGTCAGTTACTCGGGATTGCTCGACTTCCTGTTCCAGTCGGTGATCGGTCTGGGCATCGTAGTGTGGCTGCTCGAACTCCAGCAGCAGCGAACCCGCCGGGCGCACAAGGAACTGCAGCACGTGCGTCGGCACGACCCGACGACCGGATTGCCCAACCGGGCAATGCTGGTCGAAGAGCTAGAAGCGATGATCGGTCGTACCGGCGTGCGGCGCGTTGCGGTGGTGTCGCTGGGCGTGAACCGTTATGCCATGCTGAACCAGGCTTTGGGCTGGCAGCGCACCGAGCAGATCATCGCCGAGGCTGCGCAGCGCTTTCATGAAGCCATCAACCAGCGTTGTGCGCTGGGTCGCGTCAGCGACCGCGATTTCGTGATCGCCCGGCCAACGCTGGACGAGCCGGACAGCATCGAGTCCTGGGCGAAGAGTCTTCTGGCCAGTGCACTTCGATCCGTGGATTCTAACGGCCAGGAAGTCTTCGTCACCTTTTGCGCCGGCATCAGCATTTATCCCGACGACGCACTAACGCCGGAAAAGCTGCTCCAGCACAGCAAGGATGCGCTGGTCCAGTCGGCCCGTATCGGCCGGGCCCTGACCCTGTATCAGCAGATCGACCCACACGATCAGGGCCGAGTCGACACCGCGCTGCAATTCGAAAGTGAATTGCGCCGCGGTTTGTCCGAGAAAAGGTTCGAGCTTTTCTACCAGCCACTGGTTCACGTGGCAGACCGGCGCGTGGCCGGTTTCGAGGCGCTGTTGCGCTGGCGGCATCCCAGGCGCGGCGTGCTGCGTCCGGAGGCGTTCATCGATGAGGCCGCCAGCATCGGCGTTCTCGACGAGCTCGAGTCGCTGGCACTGACATCGGCGCTCAAGCAGCTGGCGCGGTGGTCGCGCCAGGGCCGCACCGAACTCATGATGGCAGTCAACGTGAGCGCGCAGTGTTTCCAGCGTGACGACCTCGTCGAGCGTGTCGTGCAAGCCTGCAAACGCCATGCCGTGTCGCCGGATCGACTCGAACTGGAGATCACCGAAAATACCGCATTGCGCGATCTGCCGCATGCGGCCGGGCAGATCGATGCCCTGCACCGGGAGGGTGTCGGCGTGGCGCTGGATGATTTCGGTACCGGCTACAGCAGCCTGGCGAACCTGGTCAAGTTGCCGGTCGATCGGATCAAGCTCGATCGTGAATTCCTGCGCGGTGTGCTGCGCGACCAGCGCCAGCGCGACCTGGTCGCGGCCATGATCGCGCTGGGCCATCGGCTGGGGCTTGAGGTCGTGGCAGAAGGCGTGGAATCGACCGCGCAGTTCGAATTCCTGGTCGAGCATGGGTGCGACCTGGCCCAGGGCTACCTGCTGCAGAAGCCGGCCAGCCCGCACGAATGCGCTTTCGGGCCGATTCGGCTGCCGGATTGAATCGGCCGCGAGTCAGTTTTCGGCGTAGACCGAGGCGATGGCCTCGGTGCGCGCCTGTTGCAGGGCCTCGCCCAGCGCTTTGCCTGTCAGCCCCTTTTGCCGCAATGGCTCGGCCGAAACCGCCGTTGCCGCCGCCCGCGCGCGCCTGAGCAGTTCCGCAGGCGGATAGCGTCGGTCGCCGCGGCCCTTGCGTCCGCGCTTGTCGGCTTCGCAGGCGAGCAGGAAACGTTCGAAGCGTTGCGGTCTGCGCAACGCGTCGGCGCGCTTGAGCAGCTGCATGACGGTACCGGGCCTGAGTTCAGCCGCGCGGTGACACACCAGGTGCAATTCGCAGACCAGCATGGCCAGGTTTCGCGTTTCGTTGGGCACCCGCAACCGGTCGCAGACGTCGGAGACCGGTTCGAGACCGCGTTTTTCATGGCCGTGATGTTTCGGCAACTGCTCGGTCGGCGTCAGCGCCTTGCCGAGGTCATGGACCAGGCAGGCGAAGCGAACGTCCAGTGGAGCCTGCATGGCGGCGGCCTGGTCGAGCACGAGCATGACATGCACCCCGGTATCGATCTCGGGATGAAATTCCGGCACCTGCGGCACGCCCCACAGCGCGTCGAGCTCGGGCAGCAGCCGCGCCAGCGCCCCGGTTTCGCGCAACACCCGAAAGAAGCGCGAGGGCCGCTCGAGCATCAGCGCGCGCGCCATTTCCTGCCATATCCGTTCGGGAACGAGGTGGTCGACCTCGCCCGAGGCGACCAGTACCCGGCACAGCTCCAGGGTCTCCGACGCAATCGAGAACGTATCGAAGCGGGTCGCGAAACGGGCCAGCCGGATCAGGCGCACCGGGTCCTCGACAAACGCCGCGGAGACGTGGCGCAGGATTTTCCGATCCAGATCGGCCCGGCCGCCGAACGGGTCGATCAGGCAGCCCTCGCGATCCTCGGCGATTGCATTGACGGTCAGGTCGCGGCGCGCGAGGTCGTCTTCGAGCGAAACTTCCGGCCCGGTATGGAACACGAAACCGCGATAGCCCGGTGCCGACTTGCGCTCGGTGCGCGCCAGCGCAAATTCTTCGTGGCTGTCGGGGTGCAGGAACACCGGGAAATCGCGCCCGACCGCGCGAAAGCCGCGCGCCAGCAACTGCGCGGGATCGGCGCCGACGACAACGAAATCATGTTCGGAAGGCCTCAAGCCCAGCAGTTCATCGCGGATTGCCCCGCCGACCCGGTAGACTTCCAGGCCCTCGAGTCGCGTGTCATCGGCCCAGTCGGGCATCAGGGCGCACGCCGGGCAAAGCGCGTGAGCAGGCGCCGGATCGTCATGCCCGCCCGCCGCTGCGCCCGAAGCGTTCGCGAAAGCGCTGGTAGCGGGCCTGGCGGCCGTGACCTGTGTGATTCAGCCACTCCGTCGCTTTCTCGCGCATGCCCCATGGCTCAATGCCCAGTGAGTCGAATCCGTTCCCGTTGCACACGCTGTCGAGCAAAAGCGACTTGAAGTTGTCCGACGAAAACGGTTTTCCGGGCACGAAGTCGAAGACCTTGCCCTGCACACGGCCAAGCGCGTCCGGCAGCGCAATGACCAGGCGGCGCATGTTGCGCTGGTGCGCGACCCACTCGACGACCTGGCGCAGCGTCAGGGTTTCGGCGCCGCACAGTTCGTAGGTCTGGCCGTGGCTTGCGCGGTCTTCGAGCGCCCGGGCGAACGCCTCGACCACATCGCCGACGTAGACCGGCGCGAACTTCGCGTCTGCCCGGGCCAGCGGCAGCACCGGAGAAATCGCGAGCAGGCCGGCGAAGCGGTCGAGAAAGCTGTCGTCGGGGCCGAAGATGGTCGATGGCCGGAAGATGGTCCAGTCCAGGCCCGAATCGCGCACGCGCTGCTCGCCCTCGCCGCGAGTCAGCAGGTAGTGGCTGATGCCCTGGCCTGCGTTCAGCGCGCTCATCTGGATCATGCGGGTCACGCCGGCCGCGTTGCAGGCCTTGATCGCGATCTCAACAAGTTCGATGTGCGCCCGGCGAAAGCCGGCGCCGTCGCGCCCGGATTCATTGAGAATGCCGACCAGGTTGATCAGCGCATCGTGGTCGGCCAGTTCAGCGTCCAGGCGGTCGACATCGTAAGGATCGAAGTGGCGGATCTGGACACGTGGCACGATGGCGAGGTGCCGGGCTCCGTTGGGATGGCGGGTCACTACGGAAATGGCGTGCCCGTCGCGGCTCAGGCGTCGCGCCAGGTGGGAGCCGACGAACCCGGAACCGCCCAGAATCATGATTTTCATCGCGTTGTTCCTTTGGAGTCGGACTGGCCGCTATTGTGCCCAATCCGCGCGGCGCGTGTCCGAATCCATCCGATCAGCGGAAAATTCCCGCAGGCAGGCCGCGACGTTCAGGATGTTGCCAGCAGATCCAGCGCGGCCGTGCGATCGAATTGTTCGATGCCGCTGGCCCGCAAATCCGCCTCCAGCGCGTCCAGCGCATCCTGGTCCAATGGATAAAAGGCCTTGCGGCGGCCTCCGATCACGCCCGCGTAGGCGATCAGGCCCACGTCCGGATGCTGGACGATGCTGGCCCGGCCCGAGGGCGCGGCCGGCCCCAGGTCGCAGCAGGCCCAGCGACCTTGTGGGTCGATTTCGACCGCTTCGATCCGGCTGTCGGCACGCCACCGCACCAGGTGCGATTCCAGCACGGCGGTAGTCTGGCGCAGGGCGCGCAGCCACAAGGCATAGGCGGCAGCATCGCAATCGGCGGCGTGATAGGGCACGAAATCCAGTTCCCAGCCACCGGCGTCGACGTTCCAGTCGGCCACCAGGCCGCCGGGCAGCTCCAGCGTGACCGGTTGTTGCGGCTGCAGCACCGCATGCTCCACGGGCGGCCAGAAGGGATCCAGTCCGGCGCCGGCCAGCTGGACCTTGATCAGCGCCATCAGGTCTGCCCGGGTCATCAACTGACCGTGCACCGGGTCGAGGTCGCTGATCTCGACCAGCGTTCCCATCGCGGGCGGACGCAGGCCGCCGGTTTCGAACAGCGTCTGTTCCAGGCGCGCGCTCAGTGCCTCGCGAACGGCTGCGTCGGAGAACGACAGCACGATGGGCAGACAAACGAACCGACCGCGCGGCGGCGTCCAGTAAGGCATCAACGGCGCATGCGCCAGCCGGCCGGCGTGCGCGCCGAGCGACGTGACGCCGGGTTTTCGCTCCGGACCGGCCACGCGCAGCATGCTCGACCAGGGCGCGTGTTCAGGGCTGATGACCTGGCCGGGCTCCAGCAGCGCCGGGCCGGTGATCAGGTGCCCGCGAGTGACTTCCGATACGCAATGGGCGAGATCCTCCGCGATCAGGCCGCCCAGGCGTTCGGCATCGGCGCGTTCGAACACGAAACGCGCCCCGTCCGCCGGCGGTCGGATCTCAAAACCGGCCACGAGCCGGATATGATTGGAGTCGTCATTCATTCGGAATCCGGATCGGGAATGCAGCGCACATGAAACGCCGACACGAGTCAACTCCATTATCGCAACATGCCGGCGTGAGCCCGGTGTCGCTGGAATGGCGGCTGCACGCTTTCGATCAGTTCGAACTCGCACAATTGTATGCAGTGCTCGCCGCCCGCGTAGCGGTTTTCGTCGTCGAACAGGATTGCCCTTACCAGGACCTGGACGGGCTGGACAAGGCCGGGATGCACCTGGTGGCCTGGCAGGGAGCAGCTGGGGTTGCGGCCTATGCGCGAATTCTGCCGCCCGGTGCGCGTTTCGAACGGCCTTCCATAGGGCGCGTGCTGACCCACGCCGGCGTGCGTCGAACCGGTCTTGGCTACGAATTGATGCGGCGCGCCGTCGTCGAGACACACAGGCTCTTTCCCGACCAGGCGATTCGGCTGTCTGCGCAGTGCTATCTGGAACGTTTCTACCAGGCGCTCGGATTCAGCATCGTGTCCCGTCCGTACGAAGAAGACGGCATTCCGCATGTGGAAATGGAGCTGCCGGCGTCCGGGGCAGGCAGCTCATCGAATTGAAGCAATCGTTCAGAACAGCGAGAATGGCGACTTCTTGCCGCCTCCGCCGCCACGGCCGGAGCGGCGGCGACGGCGCATGCGCGAAAGCAGGGCATGTTCGCGCGCCTCGAGAAAGTCGGTGCGATTGAGCTCGGAAGGATCCTTGCCCAGCCGCCGTGCCTCGGTTCGCCGGTACTGGACGAAATCCTGGTACGCGTCGATTTCCGGCTTGAGCTCCCGGGACATCAGTTCGACCATGATGGCGTCGTCCAGGAATCCGACCCCGGGGAGGTGATCGGGAATCAGGTCCTCGGGCTGGTTGAAGTAGGCCAGCGCCGTCAGAACGCGCTTGCGACCGACCTCCTGCATGCCCCAGCCTTCGTCGGCGAGCATGTCGGTCAGCACCTTGATCTGGTCGAGTCGTTCGCGAATGAAATCGGAGGCACCGCTTTCCTCGACTTCCTTGAGGAGCCTGTCAGCGCCGGCGATGATTTCCTCGGGGGAGGCTTTTTGCGAGGCGTCCATCGCGCGATGGGCCAGCTTGCGGAAGTGCTCCAGGTCTTTCTCGGAAAGGTCCAGTACGATTCGCATGGTCATAAATCAGGCTCCAGGGAGCGGTTGCAAGGCTGAATCCGGCCGGGCACTCCCGCTGCCCGAAGTATCCGTCGATTCAGAAATTGTTTGATAGCATAAACAAAACTCCCTCCCGATGCATCCACCCGTGATCGAACGCACGGGCTGGTCTTCCACGTGGTTGCGAATCAGCGGAACTGGCCGGCTTGTCCTGGCACAGGGAAGAGAAAGCCCTCCTGGACCGTCTCCGCGTCGCGCTGGCCATCGATTGCGATATTGCTGGACAATTCGAATTCAACGCTGGTTCCGGGCGAGGCGCCCAGCCCGGTCAGGATTTCCGCGCCGATCGGCATTGCCGGGGCATCCAGGCGGACCAGCTCGCGCCCGCGCGCGCCGATGTCCAGATCCAGTTCCCACGCGGCGTCGAACAACTCGGCATTGCCGATGCGCATGCTCATGGCGGCCGATTGCAGCAACAGCTCGTGGTCGTTGCGGTTGTGCACCAGCAGTCTGAAGTGCACCCTGTCGTTTTCGATCCGCAGGCTTTCGACCTGTAGTGCCGGCGGCTCCAGACGGACTTCCATCGACCCTGCCGTGCAGGCGGCAAGCAGGCATAGGCCTGCGGCCAGAAGACTGCGTTGAATCGGTTTTTTCGTCACTGACTGATATCCGGGTCGTGCAGATGACAGCGCACCTGGTGTGATCGCCCATGTTCTTCCAATTCGATTGTACGCGGGACGCGCCGCGAGCATATCGGCATGGCTTCCGGGCAACGCGTATGAAAAGGGCAGCCGCCGGGCGGGTTCAGCGGTGAAGGCGGTTCGCCATCCAGGGCCCGGCGCCGGATTCGGCGGGTTCCGCCGGCCACCGGTACGGCATCGAGCAGCGCCCGCGTGTAGGGGTGGGCCGGCATCGCGTATATCCGGTCGACCGGGGCAGTCTCGACCAGTTTTCCGAGGTACATGACGCCGATGAAATGGCTGATGTGCTGAACCACGGCCAGATCGTGCGAGATGAACACGAAGCTCAGCCCGAACTCGGTCTGCAGGTCGGCCAGCAGGTTGAGCACCTGCGACTGGACCGAGACATCGAGCGCCGAGACGGGCTCGTCGGCCACGACCAGCTTGGGTTCGACGGCCAGCGCCCGGGCGATGCCGATCCGCTGGCGCTGGCCGCCGGAGAACTCGTGCGGGTAGCGATCGAGTGCAGACTGTCCGAGGCCCACGATGTCCAGCAGCTCGCGCACGCGGGCCACGCGCCGGGCCGGACTGCCCGGCACGTGCAGCGCCAGCGGTTCTTGCAGCATCTGGCGAACGGTGCGGCGGGGCGAGAGCGAAGCGAACGGATCCTGGAAGATCATTTGCATGTCTTTGCGCTGGCGCTTGAGCGCGGCCGAATCAAGGCCGGTGATTTCCGCGCCGTCCAGCACGACCCGGCCGCGGGTCGGTTCGAGCAGGCGCAGGATGGAGCGTCCCAGGGTCGACTTGCCGCAGCCCGATTCACCGACAAGTCCGAATGTCTGCCCGCGCCCGACTTCGAAAGATACGCCGTCGACGGCTCGAAGAACCGGGCGCCTGCGCGGCAGGATTCCACCGCGCACCGAAAAGTGCCGTGCAAGGGCATGCACCTCGAGCATGCGCTCGGTCATCGCACCGGCTCCGCATCGGCTGGATGGAAGCAGGCCACCCGTGACGGGCCCATGCGCTCCAGCGCGGGTTGCCGGCGCAGACAATGCGTGTCTGCATGCGCACAGCGCGCCGCGAAGCAGCAGCCCGGCGGCAGCTCCGACAAATCGGGCACGCTGCCGGGGACGACCGGCAGGCGCGTCAGCCGCCGGGTCCGGATCTTCGGGATCGCCTGTATCAGCCCCTCGGTGTAGCGATGCCGCGGGGCGCTGAAGAGCGCCTCGACAGGCGCACGCTCGACCATGCGGCCACAGTACATCACGACCACTTCGTCGCAGGTCTCGGCGACCACGCCCAGGTCGTGTGTGATCAGGACGACCGCGGTGTCGAAATCGCGCTGCAGCGCCTTGATCTGTTCGAGCACTTGCGCCTGGGTGGTGACATCGAGTGCCGTCGTCGGCTCGTCGGCGATCAGCAGTCGGGGTCTACACGAAAGCGCCATGGCGATCATGACGCGCTGACGCATGCCGCCGGAAAGCTCGTGCGGATATTCGGCCAGGCGCCGCTGCGCCAGCGGGATGCCGACGCGCTCGAGCATTTCCAGCGCTCGCCGGCGCGCCGCGCGCCGCGACAGGCCCGCGTGCCGTCGAACGACCGCCGACATCTGCGCGCCGATCGTGTAGACCGGATTCAGCGCGGTCATGGGCTCCTGGAAGATCATCGACATTTCAGCGCCGCGGATCCGGCGCATGCGATTTTCCGGCAGGCCGGCCAGTTCCGTGCCGCTCAGGCGAATCGCGCCGGCCGTGATGCGCCCTGCCGGGCGCGGCAACAGGCCCATGATCGCCAGGCTGGTGGTTGACTTGCCGCAACCCGATTCCCCGACGATTCCCAGCGTCCGGCCCGGTTCGACTTCGAACGAAATACGATCCACTGCGCGGACCGCCCCGCGCCGGTCGCCGAACTCGACGCACAGGTTCTCGACTTCAAGCAGTGCGTCGTTGTTGCTCATGTGCAGTTCCCTCTCCCAATGAGCCCGAATCTATCGCCCCGAGCGCTTCGGGTCCAGGGCGTCCTGCAGACCGTCGGCGAACAGGTTGAAGCCCATGACGAGCGCGAACAGGAATCCGGAGGCGGCGATGAAGTTCATGTAGTGACCGGCGATCACCTCGGAGGTGGACTCGGCGATCATCAGGCCCCAGCTCACGCCGTCCTGGACCCCCAGGCCGAGGAAGCTCAGGATGACCTCGGACTTGATCGCCGCGACGAACACGATGGTGGCCTGAACCAGCAGGATATGCAACGTGTTGGGCACGATGTGGCGAAACAGGATGACGAGTGGGTGCAGCCCGATGGCGCGCGCGGCCTCGACGAACTCCAGGCTCTTGAGCTTGATCACCTCGCCGCGGACCAGCCGGGCGGTGGTCGTCCAGAAGGTCGCGATCATCGCGATGTGCATGGCCCAGGGATTGCCGTCCAGCGCAAAAGCGATGGCCGCGACGAACAGGTAGAACGGAATCGAATCGAGCACGCCCTTGAGCCACAGCACGAGCCCGTCGATCGCGGTGTGCGCGAAATAGCCCGACAGCGCGCCGAACAGCGCCCCCAGCAGAGTCGATGCAGCGGCGACGACCAGGCCGATTTCGAACGCGGTGCGGGTCGAAAAGATCGCGCGGGCGAAGATGTCCTGACCCAGTATGGTCGTCCCGAGCCAGTGCTCTGGCGACGGTGGCAGCCATTGCCCGTCGCCGGTCTCGGCCCACTTCCCGCCCCACCAGCCGAACCAGACGCCCAGCGCGATGACGAAGAAAACGGTGACGATGGCAAGGCCCGCCATGGCGGGGCGGTCGCCGATCAGGCGATCGAAGGCGCGGCTCCAGGGAGAAATGCCCCCGGGTCGCCGGACCGGCTGCAGGCGCGCATCAGCGCCGGGGTTGATGTCATGCACCGGCAGGCTCATTGCAACGCCGTCCTGCCGAGCGAGATCCGGGGATCGAAGAACTTGTAGAGAATGTCGTTGACGATCAGGATGCCTACGAACATCACCGCGGTCAGTCCGATCACGGCCTTGAGTACCGGCTGGTCTCCGGACGTGATCGCGTCGTAGGTCACCTTGCCCACGCCCGGAATTCCGAAGTAGCTTTCAATCAGCAGGCTGCCGGAAATGACCACCAGCGGTATCGAGAACATGGTCCGCGTCACGATCGGGATCATGGCGTTCATCAGGACGTTTTTCCGCAGGATTTCCACCGGGCTCGCGCCGAAGGCGCGCGCGGTGCGTACATGATCGCGCGCCATTTCCTCGACCAGTACGGCGCGGAAGAAGCGCGTGTTGTAGCCCAGCGCAACGAACACCGAGGCCAGCGTGGGTACCGTTACGTAGTGCAGGTAGCTCGGCAGGTCGTGCACGTTCCAGCCGCGCACCGGGAACCAGCCGAGTACGACGCCGAACAGCAGCTGGAAGGCGATGATCACGACCAGGAAGCTGACCGACATGCCGACCACGGCAAGGCCCGTGACGGCCCGGTCGATCCAGCCGCCGCGGTGCCACGCGGCCAGCAGACCGAGCGCGATGCCCAGGACGATGCCCAGCACGAAGCCCGGGGCGAGCAGGGCGAGGGTCACCGGCACGGTGCGCTGCAGGATGGTGGTGACCCGTTCGCCGGTCGAGTCCGAATAGCCGAATTCCAGCGTCGCCAGTTCGCGCAGATAGTTGCCGTAGCGCACCCAGAACGGCTGGTCGTAGCCCAGTTGCGAGCGCACCTGCGCGATTTCTTCGGCCGTCGGATTCTTCGACAGCAGTTCCCAGGTCTTGTCGGGACCGAAGTACACCATCAGCACGAAACTGACCAGCGTCACGCCCAGCAGAAGCGGAATGCCGCCGGCGAGCTTGCGCAGGGTGTACTTCAAGATCTCCATGACTCTGCAGATTAGCAGGCTGCCGGGGCGATTTCGGGCGGGGGTCGAGGTTGTTTCACCAGCCTCGGTCCGCCCCCGGCATCAGCGCGACATCGTGATCCCGCGGCGCCGGCCTGTACTGGCGGCTGGTGCTTGAACCGTTGGCAGGGCCGGTGACGACGAATGACCGGCCCGGGCCCGGCGCCGTTTCAAGGGCGTCGTGCGGCATCGACGAAGCGCATGAAGAATCCGCCGAGAATTTCCCGGTCGGGCAGGCCTGCGATGTCCCGGTCCCAAAGGTGAATGCGCGTGCGCGAAAGCCCCGAGATGGCGACGCAGTCATCGATCACCATACCGTTCATCCGCCGATACAGCGCGGTGCGTTCGGGGCCCGGCTGCATGGTCGCGGTCTGTTCGTACAGCGCATCGAATTCGGGGTTGCGGTAATTGAAGTTGTTCGAGCCCGGCGTTTCGTGTGGGCCGTAGAACAACTGCAGCGTGTTTTGCGCATCGGGGTAATCCAGCGTCCAGCCGAGAAAGAACAGGTCCAGCTGGCGGTTCTTCATCGCGCGCGAAAAATCGCCGAACGTAGCAAAGGTCTCGACGCCGATTTTCTCGGACGGAAATCCGAGCGCCGCGAGCTGGGCCCGCAGTTGCGCGTAGATCTGGCGCTGCTGCACGCCCGAAGGCGTGCCGTAAGTGAGCTCGGGCAGCGATTCGGGCGTCCAGCCGAATGACTCCAGCAGCGCGCGGCCACCCTCCGGGTCGTGTTCGACCGATTCACGCGAACGCTGCGGATTGTATTCGGGCACCGCCGGCGGGATCACGCCCGGGAAAATCCGTCCGATTCCATAATAGAACGTCTGGTTGCGGGCCTGCCAGTCGAAGGCCTTTCGAATCGCGCAGCGAAGCGCACGGTTGGCCGCGTCGCGTTCCGGGTCCGGATGATGACCGAAGCGTTCGTCGGCCATGTTGAAGCCGGCGTAGACGAAGCCGGCTTCCAGGCCGGCGTGGCCGTGATACCGCTCGCGGATGGAGGGCGTGAACTCGACCGGATTGCGCCCGGCGAGCACCGAGTCGACGTGCTCGTTGGGCACCATGACGTTATCGACCTCGCCGCTGGAAAACGCGCTCCAGCGTGCGGCGCTTTCCGGGATGAAATGAATCTCCAGGCGCTCGGTGAACGGGTAGCTTCGGCCGTCCAGCGACTCCAGGCCGAGCTCGCCGTGGCGCCGGGCGTCGAATCCCTCGGCGGCAAGGTCGAGCGGCTCGCGCGTAAAGCCGGGGTTGCGTTCAAGGCGCGCCAGCGTGCTGTCGAAAGACACCAGCCGATACGGTCCCGAGCCGACTGGCCGAACGCCGAATTCCCGGCCGTAATATTCCACGGCCTCGCGCGGAACCACCGCCGAGAACGCGGTGGCGAGGGTGTAGACCAGTTGTGGATAGGGTTCGGTCAACGTGATCCGCAAGGTGTGATCGTCGACCGCTTCCAGGCCTTCGACCGGTTCGTCGTAGCGTGCGCCGCGCTCGCCCCAGGCGTCGAGTCCCGCGATTCGGCCGGCCCACAGCCAGGCGCCCTGGGAGCGTTGACGCGGGTCGAAATGGCGCTTGAGCGAATAGATGAGGTCGTGCACGGTCACGCCTCGCCCCCTGCCGTTCGGAAACGCTGGATCGTCCGTGAAGCGTGCGTCGGGCCGGATGCGGAAGGTGTAGACCAGGCCGTCGTCGGAGACCTCGGGCAGGCCGCTCGCCAGGTTCGGGGCCAGTTCGTAGGGCCGCGCGAGATACTTGTAGCGGTACAGCGTGTCGAACACGTTGACCACGACCATGCTCGAATAGATGGTGGATGCCTGCGCCGGGTCCAGCGTGCTCGGCGTACCGTCGATCGCGTGCCGGTAGACGCTTCCGGCCGTTTCGGGCGTTTCGGTCGGGTCGCTGCATGCCGCGACGGCACTCGCGACAACAGCGCCCGCCACCAGGCGCAACAAGGAATTTCTCATGGCGTTGTGCGTGCGCTCCACGATCGGTTTGCGGGCCGGCGGCAAGTCACGGTGTGATCACGACGTGGCATGATCATAGCACCTGAATCTTATTGTTGAAGCTCTCATGCGTTCCAGACTGGAATCATTCCCCGATGCCTCGGTCGCGCTGGTGCAGGGTGCCAGCCGAGGCATCGGCCTGGGCCTGGTCAAGGCTCTCCTCGAGGATGCCGCCTTTGAAACCATCGTCGCGACCTGCCGCGACCCCGCGTCTGCCGGTGATCTCCGATCGCTTGCGTGCGATCGCCTGTCGATACGCGCACTCGACGTGACCGACCCGGCGCAGGTCGAGAACCTGGGCCGGGCGCTCGACGAAGAAGGCTTGCGCCCGTCGCTGGTGGTCAATGCCGCCGGCGTGCTGCATGGCGAAGGCTTCGCCCCGGAGAAGAAGCTGGAGGATCTGGATATGCGGGCGCTGGAGCGCGTGTTTGCGGTCAATGCATTCGGCCCGGCGCTGATGCTCAAGACACTGCGTCCGCGGCTGGCGCGCGAAGGCAAGGCCGTGTTCGCCGCGATTTCGGCGCGCGTGGGCTCGATTGGCGACAATCGGCTGGGCGGCTGGTATGCCTACCGCGCGTCCAAGGCAGCGCTGAACCAGATCATCAGGACCGCAGGCATCGAACTCAGTCGCCGCAACCGCAATGCGATCGCCGTGGCCTTGCACCCCGGGACCACCGATACCGGCCTGTCGCAGCCGTTCCAGGCCAACGTGCCGGCCGGCAAGCTGTTCCCGGTCGAACAGACCTGCGATTACCTGCTTTCGGTCATCGACGGCCTGACCGAGAGCGATAACGGCGGTTTTTTTGCCTGGGATGGAAAGCCGATCGAATGGTGACCGGGGTACTCCAGTGGACCACGCGTGGCCCACTAGTCGTTACGCTCGGCCGGGGCGGATTCGGCATCGTCGGTTCGCTCCCGGTGCACCATGCGCGCGAACACGATACCGATTTCGTACAAGGCCCAGACCGGCAGGGCGAGCAGCGTCTGGGAAATCATGTCCGGCGGGGTGATCAGCATGGCCAGGAAGAACACGCCGACGACGACGTATCCACGCATCCGCGCCAGGCCTTCCGGGGTCACCACGCCGATGGCGACCAGTACGACCGTGATCACCGGGACTTCGAAAGAGAAACCGAAGGCCAGGAACATCACCAGCACGAAATCCAGATAGCGATTGATGTCGGTCATCACCGAAACGCCTTCCGGGGCGATCTTGGTGATGAACGTGAAGATCACCGGTAACACGATGAAATAGGCGAACAGGCAGCCCAGATAGAACAATACCGTGGCCGCGCCCAGCAGCGGCTTGGCGATGCGTTTTTCATGCTGGTACAGGCCGGGGGCGACGAACGACCAGGCCTGGTAGATCACGTAGGGCATGGCGATCAGGATCGCCAGCATGAGGACGAGCTTGAACGGGGCGAAGATCGGCGAGGCCACGTCGATGGCGATCATGCTGGTGCCTTCCGGCAGGCGCGAAACCAGCGGCTCGGAAACAAGCGTGTATAGCTTGCGCGCGAAAGGCGCCATGGCCAGCATGCAAACGGCGATCACGACCACCGAGCGGACCAGCCGGCTTCTCAACTCCAGCAGGTGATCGATCAGCGAGAGTTCCTGGTCGGTCTCCTTCGGCGAATTCATCCGGCCCTCCCGTCGTCGTCGCCGGTCCGGTCGGGATCGGCTTGCGTATCCGGGGCGGAGGACGGGTCGGCGGATGGCTCGGACTTCGCGCGATCCCGATTCGCCTCCATGATCTTGCGGTTGTGGTCGGCGTCGAGTTCGGCCTGTAGCTCCGACTGAAGGCCCTGCCAGGCGTTACGCGCCTGTCGGGTCAGCCGGCCGGCGGTACGCGCGATTTTCGGGAGTCTTTGCGGGCCGACCACGATCAACGCGATGACTGCCAGCAGAAGCAGCTCGGTAAACCCGGTGCCGCCCATGGCTCAGGATTTCGGCTTGTCGGAACCGGCTTCGGTGGATTTCCCCGAGGTCGATTCCGCGGTCGATCCGGCGTCCGATTGGTCGCGCGATTTGTCGTCCGATTGATCGTCCGATTGATCGTCCGACCGATTCGTGCTTGCATCTTCGTGCTCGCCGCTGTCCTCTTCGCTGCTCATGCCCTTGCGGAAATCGCGAATGGCGGAACCGAGATCGCCGCCGACGTTGCGCAGCTTCTTGGTGCCGAAGATCAGCAGGACGATCAGGAAAATGATCAGAAGCTGCATGGGACCGATATTGCCCAACATGAATGATGACTCCGATGGTGCCGGGAAAGCGATCCGCTATTCTACCGCTGCCGGAGAACCAGCGTCCAGTTTGCGGCGATCAGCAGCAGGAAGGCAAGAACGGCGAGCCCGGCCGGATTGCCGGCCGGAATCTCCACCGCGCCCGGGGCGACGCCGCCGCGCGTCTGGCAGCCGCCGGGCGGCGCAATGGCCAGCGATTCGAATCCGACCCGTCCGGCGTTCGCGGACTTGCGGGCGGCCCCGGTTTCAAGATCGATTTCAAGAATTTCCGATGCGATGTCCGGGGTGCCGTCGGCCCGACGATCGGTGATCGCCCAGAGCTTGCCTGCGGCGTCGAAAGCCAGGCCCGCGTTGGCGTAGGGGAGCACTTCCGCGCCCAGTGAGCCGACGAATTCAGCCGTGGCTGAAGCCCGGTCGATGCGGTAGAGGTTGGGTGCGTCGGCCGCGAATTGCCCGTCCTCGCCGGTCAGGCCCTGGCCGATGCCATAAAGCGCGTCGCCCCAGGCGGCGAGATCGGTGATGGGTGCGCCGAGGCTGCCTTGCTCGCCAATGCGCTCGAGACGCCCGGTTTCCAGCGACGCCAGGAACAGGCTCTGCTCGGTATCGGAGCTGACCAGCAGCTCGCCGTTGCAGGTGAACGTCATGCCGAAGTCCATGGGCCGAGCGAGCGGAAGGCCCATGTTGTTGCGCAGGTTGCCGACCGGCCTGGAGAATCCGCTGTTGGTATTGACCGTGACCAGCGTCTTGCTCTCGTCGTCGGCACCGAATAGCGTGCCGTCCGGGGCCAGCGCAAGGCCTTCCATGTCGATGAAGTTGGTCTGTCCGATGCGATCGACCTGTCCCGTCGAAAGATGGACTCGCCACAACACGTGAATGTCCTCTTCGGCGCCGAATCCGCGCGAGTTGACCGCGAAGCCGGAAGGTTGCGCCCACGCCATGCCCTGCGCCAGCAGTAGCGCAAGTACGAAGACAATCTTTGCCGGGCAGGGCGATTTCATTATCTGAGTATCAACTCGTTTAAATATTATTCTCCGAGCTTCCGGATAGTAGCAGGTTCGCGGCTTCGAGCACAATCCACACCAGTGCCGGTACACTCTGCGCCACGTCCGACCGGAAAATGACCAATGGCAGATTCGATCAAGACCGTCAAGGAGACCCGAGAGCTGGCGGGTCATACCGATCCGCCCAAGGCCGGGATACTGCTGGCCAATCTGGGCACCCCCGATCGTCCGGACTCGGCTGCGCTGCGCAAATACCTGCGCGAATTCCTGTGGGATCGCCGCGTCGTCGAAGTGCCGCGGCCGATCTGGTGGCTGATCCTCAACCTGGTCATCGTTCCGTTCCGCTCGCCGCGTTCGGCGGAGGCCTATCGCCGGGTCTGGACCGAACGCGGCTCGCCGCTGCTGTATTACACGCGCGACCTGGCCGAAGCCATGGAACACGAATTCCGGCGCAATCAGCCCCAGGTGCGCGTCTATCCGGCCATGCGCTACGGCAGCCCCGGCATTGTCGAGGCGCTGGAGCAGGCGCGTCGCGACAACGTGCAGCGCCTGATCGTGCTGCCCATGTACCCCCAGTATTCGGCCACGACCACGGCCAGCGTGTTCGATGGTTTGGCCAATGCGCTGAAGAAGGTCCGCTGGATCCCCGAACTCAGGTTCATTACCCACTATCACTACGACGAGGCCTGGGTGGAAGCCGTTGCCGACCGGATCAAGGCGCACCAGGAAGCCCACGGAAAACCCGAGAAACTGCTGTTTTCCTTCCACGGAATTCCGAAAAAGTATCTGCTCAAGGGCGATCCCTACTATTGCGAGTGCCAGTCCTCGGCCCGGCGCATCGCGGCGCGGCTGAAGCTGGAACCCGAGGCCTGGCAGGTCACCTTCCAGTCCAGGCTGGGCCGCGAGGAGTGGCTCAAGCCGTACACGGACGAAACCCTGCTGGACCTGGCCGGGAAGGGCGTCAAGCACGTCCAGGTGGTCTGCCCGGGATTTGCCGTGGACTGCCTGGAGACCATTGACGAAATCGGCGTCGAAAATCGCGAGGCCTTTGAACACGCCGGCGGCGAGAAGCTCGAATACATTCCCGCGTTGAACGCGGAACCGGATCATGCGCGCGTGCTCGCCGAGTTGTGCTGGCGTCATGGCCAGGGCTGGCCGGAATTCAGCAAACAGGCCGCGATTGCGGAAGATACCCTGGCCGAGCGCGCCCGCCGCGCGGAGACTGCGGCAAAATCGCTCGGTCTGGAGGACTGATCGGCGCGTGACGGCACAGGTGCGGGAACCCGAAGGCTCGACGCGCCAGCCCGAGCGGGTGCTGCGCGAGGTGTTCGGCTATGCCGGCTTCCGCGGCTGCCAGCGGGCGATCGTCGATGCGGTGATCGCAGGCCGCAACGCGCTGGTGCTGATGCCCACCGGCGGCGGCAAGTCGCTGTGCTACCAGATTCCCGCGCTGGTCCGTTCCGGCGCCGGCGTGGTGGTCTCGCCTTTGATCGCGCTGATGCGCGACCAGGTCGAAGCGCTCAAGGCTTTCGGGGTGCGTGCCGAAGTGCTCAACTCCAGCCTGCCGCCGGCCGAGCAGCAGCGCGTTGAACAGGCGCTGAATGCCGGTCAGGTCGACCTGCTCTATGTCGCGCCCGAGCGTCTGATGCAGCCGCGCATGCTGAGCCGTCTCAAACGGGCCGAAATCGCTCTGCTGGCCATCGACGAGGCCCATTGCGTGTCACAGTGGGGGCACGATTTCCGGCCCGAGTACCTGCAGCTTGGCGCCCTGGCCGAGCATTTCCCCGGGGTACCGCGCATCGCGCTGACCGCGACGGCCGATACCCGGACCCGAAACGAAATCGCGGAATCGCTGTTTGCCGACGGCTGCGAGAAATTCATCGACAGCTTCGATCGGCCCAACATCCGCTACCGGGTTCAGCCGCGCCACAACGCCAAAAGTCAGCTGGTCGATTTCATCCGGAACGAGCATGCCGGTGAATCCGGCATCGTCTACTGTCTTTCGCGCAAGCGTTCCGAGCAGGTCGCCGGCTGGCTGAGCGCCGAGGGATTGACCGCATTGCCCTACCACGCGGGGCTGGAAGGCGATCAGCGCCGGGCCCACCAGGATCGCTTCATTCGCGAGGAAGGGCTGATCGTGGTGGCCACGGTCGCTTTCGGCATGGGTATCGACAAGCCGGACGTGCGCTTTGTCGCGCACATGGACCTGCCGCGCTCGATCGAGGCCTATTATCAGGAAACCGGGCGCGCCGGCCGTGACGGACTGCCGGCCGACGCGTGGATGGTCTACGGCATGGAAGACGTCTACCGGCTGCGCCAGATGCTGGCCGAATCAGGGCTGTCGGAAGAGCGCCAGCGCATCGAACGCCAGCGGCTGGAAGCGCTGCTCGGCTACTGCGAGCAGTCCGAATGCAGGCGACCGGCGCTGCTGGGTTACTTCGGCGAGGCGCACGCCGGCGGCTGCGGCAACTGCGACAATTGCCTCGAGCCGCCGCAACGGATCGACGCCACCGAGCCGGCGCGCATGGCGCTGTCGTGCGTCTATCGCACCGGTCAGCGCTTCGGCGCCGGGCACCTGGTCGACGTCCTGCGCGGCAAGGCCAGTGAGCGGATCTCCGGCCTGGGCCACGATCGGCTTTCGACGTTCGGCATCGGCGCCGAGCAGCCGGCCGCGTTCTGGCACTCGCTGATCCGGCAATTGCTGGCCGCCGGAAAGCTGGCGGCCGATCCCGACGGACACGGGGGGCTGCGTCTGGATCCGTCGGCGCGCGATCTGCTGCGCGGCGATGATGCGTTCCGGATGCGCCAGGATCCAGTTCGCAAGCGGGCCGGGAAGCGTCGGGCTGCGCGCGCGGAAGTCGAGCCGAGCGCGGCCGACCAGCAGGCCTTCGACAGCCTGCGCACTCTCAGGCTGGACCTGGCGCGTGCCGAGGGTGTGCCGCCGTACGTGATTTTCCACGATGCGACGCTGCAGGCCATGCTGGCCGAGAAGCCGGATTCGCTGGAAGCGCTTGCCGGCGTCCAGGGCGTGGGCCGGCACAAGCTGGAAAAATACGGTCAGGCATTTCTCGATCGGTTGAGGGACCTCTGAACGAGGCCGCGCGGGCGAGCCTGAGCGCGCGCTCGTCGCGGATGCCGGCAGCTCATAGCCAGAGCTGGAAAACCGGCCAGGACATCAGCAGCAATATCATGACGGCGGCGGCAGCGTAGCCGAAGACTCTTCCGGGATTGCGGCGGAGCCGGGTCGAAAACGATTCCGGCACGCGATTTTCGCGCGCGCTCCGGGCAAAGTCGTCCTGGAAACTGTCGAATACGCCGGAAGCCCGCTGGAAGTCGTGGTCGTGACGAATCCAGATGCTGCCGGCGCTGATGCCGAACGCGGTCGGCGGCAGTTCGTAATATTCGATTCCGGCGCGGTCCAGCGCATCGCGCAGACCCTCGGCCTCCTCGGGCGGCACGCCGCGCAGATCCAGAAGTCTTCTAGCCATTTTCAAAACCATCCTCTGCAAGGCAGAATCCTGACCCGGAGTACAATTGCGGCACTTTTGCCCGGGGATCTTTCACGATGCAGCCGTCCGTTATCCTGTTCTACACCGCGTTGCATGCACTGCTGCTGATCGCGCTTTCCTGGAACGTGGTTCGTCTGCGCCAACGCCACCAGGTAGGCATCGGCACCGGCTCGGTCCATGCGCTTGAGCGCGCTGCGCGCGTCCAGGCGAATTTCTGCGAATACGTACCGTTGGCGCTGTTGCTGCTTGCGCTGATCGAGTTCGGGACCCGTGTCCCGGTCTGGGCGCTGCACCTTTTCGGCCTTGCGCTGCTGGTCGGCCGGATTGCGCACGCCGTGGGTCTGGGCCGCTCGGCCGGCGCCAGCCGGGCACGGGTGCTCGGCACCGTTCTGACCTGGGCCGTACTGCTGTTTGCCGCCGGCGTCGGGGTTGCCGCCGGCGTCGTCGCCGCGGTCGGTTCGGGCTGAGCGGCGATCGCTGGACAGGGACCGTTGGCCAGGCGCCTGTTCATTTTGCGCCCGGCGGGCCCCAGTACAGCGCGGTAAAGATCTTGGGGTCCACCGCCTTGCCGCGGTCCTGCTGGGCCCGCAACCAGGCGTCGGCTTCGTCCCGGGTGACGGCGTGCACCGTGATTTCCTCGCTCGCATCGCCGCCGCCCGGGCCGACTTGCTGGAGACCGGTGGCGGCCAGAAACACCGCGGTTTCGTCGCTCATGCCGGCCGAGGTCGGACAACGCAGGACTTCCCTCAGGCATCCGGCGGCGTAGCCGGTTTCCTCGACGAGCTCGCGATGTCCGGCCTCGATCACGGACTCTTCGCCCTGGTCGCCGACCAGGCCGGCCGGCAGTTCGATGACCGGACTTTCGACCGGCTTGCGGAATTGTTCGACCAGCAGCAGTCGATCGGCGACCCAGGCCACCAGCACCGCCACGACGGGGTTGGTACGAGTGGCATATTCCCAGCCGTCGCGTTCGACAAGGCTCAGGTAGCGGCCCTTATAATGCGTGGTGATCTGCATTTCGCTTCCAGTATGGATTCCGTCAATGCCGTTTCGAAGTGAACCGTCGTGAACATTCTGGCACGAATACGGTCGCATTCCCGTTCGCACGTTGTTTCGGCCGCTGGTGCAGCGGCGATGGCGGTTCTCCCAGTGACTCGCGCCGATTCAGCAATCAGCCAATTCAAAAAAACCGGGTATCCCATGGACTTGAACCCCCTGAAGATCTTTTCGCTTGTCGTTTCGCTCGTGTACACGGCGAGTGTGCCGACGCACCTGCAGTCCCAGGAACCGGCGCAGGAGCAAGCGCAAGCCCAGTCGGACGGCAATGCCGCTGAACCGGCCGCCGAAGTCGAGCAACGGCCGGCGTCGCCGGCTGCGCAGCTGGCGACCTGGTATCGACGCGCGGCGCGCGCCTATGAGTCCGGTGAAACCGAAGCCTGGGTGAACGCCGTGGAGAATCTGCACCGGCTGCGGCCGTTCAATTACGACTTCATGCGCCAGCTGGTCATGGGCTATGCGCAGACCGGCAGGACGTCGGAAGCGTTCAACATGATGCTCAAGATGCAGCAGCAGGGCCTGGCCGTCGAATGGGATGAAGTCGAGGAAGTTGATTCGCTGCGCCAGTATCCGCTCTACGGCCACCTGCGCGACCTGATGGAAACCGCCGGCGAGCCGTCGGGTCAGGCCATCGAAGCCTTCGCAATCGACGCGGGCCATCCGATGCCCGAAGCCCTGGCGCATGACGCGGAAACCGGTCGCACGTTCATCGGGACTGTGCGCGACGGGTTGATCCTGGTACGTGAAGAAGACGAAACCGGGTTCACTCCTTTCGCTGCGCCGGACGATACCCCTGGACTGAAGGCGGTTTTCGACCTGCTGGTCGACGACGAGCGCGGTCATTTATGGGTGGCCACCGGCGGCACCGGCCAGTTCCGCGGCGTTCGAAACGCCGACGTCGGCCGCACGGCGCTGATCAAGCTCGACCTGGAGACCGGCGAGAAACTGGACGAATATCGAGTGCTGCCCGATGGTCGAACGCACCTGCTCGGCGCCATGGCGCTTGCTTCCGACGGTACCATCTACGCATCCGACAGTTCCGCGCCGCTGATTTATCGTCTGCGACCGGAAGACGAGCGGCCGCAGCCGCTTGTCGGCAATCCCGTTTTTGCCGGTTTGCGCGGAATTGCGCTTTCCGAGGACGAAAGCCGCTTGTACGTGGCCGACTACGACCTGGGCATTTTCTTTTTCGAACTGGGCGATCAGCCGACGGGGTTTGCCCTGGGCATTCCCGAGACCCTCAATCTGGGCGGAATCGACGGTCTTTATCACTGGGACGATCACCTGGTGGCGATCCAGAACGGCGTGACGCCGCAGCGCGTGCTGCGCCTGGAACTGGACGAGTCGGGCACGCGCGTAGCCAACATCGCGACCCTGGCCAAGGCCCTGCCGGAATTCGATGACCCGACTTTCGGCACCGTGGCCGGCGACGATCTGTTGTTCCTGGCCGCCAGCCACTGGCAACGGGTGGGTTCGGACGGACGTCCCATCGATCCACCACTGCCGGACGTGCCGGTTTTGCGTGTATCGATCGAGGATGCGACGGATACGGTCGTCGGCGAGGAGGTGCTGGAGCAACTCAAGCAGGGTGGCGGGGCGCCGCCGCAGGGCTGAGCGGCCCGCCGATCAGTTCGTCGGCAGCCGGTGCAGACGCTCGCGCAGCGTCCTCCCGAAGCCCAGCGCGTCCAGCAGCACGTCCAGCGCATCCGGATTGGCCGGGCCACGCGGATCGTGCCTGGCATCCTCGATTTCGGTGATCGGCATCTCCAGTCCGGTCAGCTGGCGAGACAGTCTCACAGTGGGTTCGTGCTGACGCAGTCGCGCACCCATGGCCTTTGCACCGCGAATCTTCAGGAACACAAGTTCATCGAGGCGCTCGAAAAGCGCGTCGACGCTGCCGAAATGTGACAGCAGCGCTGCGGCGGTCTTGGGCCCTACGCCCGGCACGCCGGGAATGTTGTCGATCGGGTCGCCGGTCAGAGCCAGAAAGTCCGCGATCTGATCGGGGCGTACGCCGAATTTGTTTTCGACCCCGGCGGCATCCAGCCGGTTGCGCCGCGCGAAGTCCCACCAGCAGTCATCCGGGCCGCCCAGTAGCTGGGCCAGATCCTTGTCGCCCGTGACCACGGCCACGGCATGCCCGCGCCGGCGCCAGTAGCGCGATAGTGCCGCGATCAAGTCATCGGCCTCGAAGCGCGGGTGGAAGTAGACCGGCAGCCCCAGGCATCCGGCGAGATCCTTGCACCACTTGAACTGGCGTTCGAGATCCGCCGGCGCCGGCTCGCGGTTGGCCTTGTACTCGGGAAAGATCTCGTTGCGAAACGAAGTCGCCAGGGATTCATCGAACGCCACGGCGGCATGGCGCGTACCGGTGTGTTCCAGGAATTCGCACAGGAAGCGCGCAAAACCGTATACCGCGTTGGTCGGCCGGCCGTGCGGATCGGCAAAATCCTCCGGCATGGAGTACCAGGCGCGAAAGATGTAGATGCTCGCGTCGATCAAGTGGACCGGGGGCGTTTGTTCAGGAGTCATGCCGGGGAGTGTAGCCGCTCGGGGGCGCCGATTCAGTTTGGGTTAATCCGGCCCGTGGTACTTTACCGACATGATTCGAAGAGCCCCTGCATCTACAGTTTTGATTCGCGCCGCCGCAGTCCTGCTTGCCGCGGTCTTCCTCGGTGGATGTGCGAGCTATCATCAGTCCCATTACATCGACTCGGGCGCTTATTACCGCAGCGCGGGGGGCTACGGCGCCGCGGGTGGATATGCGGGCAGCGGGTACGTGGTGTCGAATCCGGTAATTTACCCTTACTGGTCCATCGACTACTTCTATTTCAGCCGGCATTATCACCCGTATTCGGTATATGTCGGATATCACCAACCGCTGTATTTCCCGTATCCGGGCTGGGCGCTGGGATATTACCGCCCGGCCCATCGATGGCATTCGGCAGGCTATGGCCCGGGCTATCCCTGGCACGGTTTCGAGCATCGCTATCCCCGTTTTTCGCTGGGATTCTTCGCCGGCCACGATCTTTACCCGGGCGGGTACCGTCATGGCGGGTACCGCAGTGGGCAGCATCGTCCGATTCGACATATCGACCAGCGCCTCGCCGAGCTGCAGCACCCGCCCGCCGGCATCCCGCGTCAGTCGCTGCTCACGCGCCGCGACGAGGGGCCCGCGATCCGCACGGGCGGTGCCGCGAGATCGGCGGCAAGCGCGGTCTCGACGCGCCGCGGCCGGCCGGAAACTGCACGCGGGCAATCGCGTTCGCAACTACTTCAGGCCCGGGGTTCGGATGCGGTGCGGGCCGATTCGGCGGCATCACGCCAGTTGCGACGCGGCCGGAATGATTCGCGTGAAAGTTCCCGATCGGCGTCTCGACGCGGCGAGCTCCGGGGCGGACGCGGTGAAGATCGGTCCGAACGCGGGCGCTCGGCGCAACGCGGCGTGCCGATCGAAAATCTGCGCGGGCGGGTAATCGTGAGCGATCGCGGAAATCACCGGCGTGAGCGGAGTCGCCGGACCGACCAGGCCCGGCGCAGCGAACGCGCCGGCACGCGCTCGATTGGCCAGTCCGGCGCGCGTCGTAACAGCGACGCCAGCCGTGGCCGGCGCGCCGCCGAGTCGTATTCGGACGCCGCACGCTCGCGCGGCTCTTTGATCCGAGAGACCCAGCGCGGGCCGGACCGGGCGTCACGATCGGCGCGAGCGGACCGTCCGCGCAGGGCGCCCGCAAACACGCCGCGGGTGAAATCACCACCGCCCGAGCGCGCCCCGCGTCGCGCGTCCCGGCGAAGTTCGTCCAGTCAGGGTGAGCGCAGTAGCCGACGCGACCGGTTGCGCACGCGTTCCGACGGTCGCCGGCGGCGCTGAGCGCCCGGACAGCCGGGCGGGCGCGGCCAATTGGAGTCGATCGGAGTCAATCGGAATCGATCGGAATCGATCGGGCGTCGCGCCTTCCCGCATTGCCGTTGCCGTGTAAGATACCGGTCTGAATTCAACAGCTTGGGCACATTCGCCCTCAGGTTCCCATGCGTTATCCGGAAAACTTCGACGTCATCGTGATCGGTGGTGGCCACGCCGGCACCGAGGCCGCGCTCGCCTCGGCCCGGTGCGGGGCCGATACGCTGCTGATTACGCACAACATCGAGACCATTGGCCAGATGAGCTGCAATCCGGCCATCGGCGGCATCGGCAAGGGCCACCTGGTGCGCGAAATCGATGCGCTGGGCGGCGCCATGGCGCTGGCGGCCGACGCGGCCGGCATCCAGTGGCGCCGGCTCAATGCCAGCAAGGGCCCGGCGGTCCGCGCCACGCGCGCCCAGTGCGACCGCAACCTGTACCGCGCCGCGGTCCGACGCATCGTCGAGCAGCAGTCCGGCCTGACCGTTTTCCAGGCCGGTGTCGACGATCTGATCGTCGAGCATGATCGGGTCGTCGGCTGCCGCACCGGACTGGGTCTGGATTTCCACGCCGGCGCCGTGGTGTTGACCACCGGCACCTTCCTCGGCGGCTTGATCCACATGGGCCAGGCGCGGGCCTCGGGCGGGCGTGCCGGGGACGCGCCGGCCAGCGCGCTGGCCGAGCGCCTGCGCGCGCTGCCGCTGAACATCGCCCGGCTCAAGACCGGCACCCCGCCGCGACTTGACGGACGCAGCATCGATTTTGCGCAACTGGCCGAACAGCCGGGCGACGATCCGCGACCGGTGTTTTCGTTCATGGGCGCCGCCGCCGACCATCCGGCGCAGCGATCGTGCTTCATCACGCGCACCCGGCCGGCGACGCACGAGATCATCCGCGGCGCGCTGGACCGCTCGCCGATGTATTCCGGCGCCATCGAAGGCACCGGCCCGCGCTACTGCCCGTCGATCGAGGACAAGGTGATGCGCTTCGCCGACAAGGATTCGCACCAGATCTTCCTCGAGCCCGAGGGTCTGGAACTCAACGAGTGGTATCCAAACGGCATTTCGACCAGCTTGCCGTTCGATGCGCAGCTGGAATTCGTGCGTACCATCCCGGGCCTGGAGCAGGTCCGGATCACGCGGCCCGGCTATGCCATCGAATACGATTTTATCGACCCGCGCGACCTCAATCCCGGGCTGGAGTCGAAAGTGCTCGCGAGGCTGTTTCTGGCCGGACAGATCAACGGCACCACCGGTTACGAGGAAGCCGCTGCGCAGGGGCTCCTCGCGGGCCTCAACGCCGCGCGCGCGGTCGCCGGCACGCCGGCCTGGCAGCCGGCGCGTTCCGAGGCCTATATCGGTGTGATGGTCGATGACTTGATCACGCGCGGGACTTCCGAGCCGTACCGGATGTTCACCAGCCGCGCCGAGTACCGATTGATGCTGCGCGAGGACAATGCGGATCTGCGCCTGACCGAAATCGGCCACGAACTGGGTCTCGTCGACAAGGCCCGTTTTGCCGCCTTTTGCGCGCGGCGCGAAGCGATTGCATCCGAGGTGTCACGTCTGGAAGGCTTGCGCATCGGCTGCGAGAGTCCGCTGGCACGCAAACTGGAAGCACGCCTGGAAACCCCGCTGAAAAAGGACGTCTCGGCAGCCGACCTGCTCAAGCGGCCCGGCATCGGCTATGCCGCGCTGGCGGCTGTCGACGAACTCGGGCCGTGCGTCCAGCGCGCCGACGTCGCCGAGCAGGTCGAGACCACGATCCGCTACGCCGGCTACCTGGACCGTCAGCGCGTCGAGATCGAGCGTGCGCGGAACGCCGAACACATGCCGATCCCGGAAGATTTCGATTTCTCTCGCGTGCGCGGGCTGTCGGCCGAAGTGCTCGAGAAGCTGCAGCGGCAGCGACCGGTCACCGTAGGCCAGGCCAGCCGCATTCCGGGCGTGACCCCGGCGGCAATTTCGCAGCTGCTGGTCTGGCTCAAGCGGGTTCGTTCGGCGGCCTGACCGGTGCGTCCATGCTGTTCACCGTCGGTTCACGCCAGCGCGCGATACTCTTTTTGTCGACGGCGTTTACCTCTCGGTTCTTGACTCCCTCCCGTCCGTCGTCGACATACTGTTGAAGCCCCGGCCACGGCTCCCGGCTGGGGCTTTTTTTTGTCGCCGTCGGGTAGCGCTGCGTCGATAAGCCAGGCTCGACCGCCGGCGCGGTATAGTAAATCCTGATGATGCATTCGACTCAGCCATGCCTGAAAAACAAAACCTGGAACCGCAGATTCACGCAGATGGTTGATTTCGTCTGCAAGCGCTGGCGCCGGCAAAATCCGAACTTATCAGTGCCTGCTGGTCGGTTCGGATCAGGAGATTGTGGTGTCGCGTGTCGGTCAAGCCCCGAGCGGTGCGGCCGGTCGAACCGAACGCCCATTCAAAATCGACGAGCTGTGTTGTCCGTGGTTTGCTTTAAACGGCAACTGAAGCAGGTAGTACAAACCAACTTGACCAGTGTCGTGTCTCAGCGTCTGACTCTACCGCTTGAATTCAAGCTTTTGTAGGGTGGATAAGCGCTGGCGCATCCATCATTCAGGCCGGGCAAATGTGGATGCGCCAGCGCTTATCCCCTCTACTGAGACACGACACTTTTCAGCAAAACCAAAGCCCTAACCGGACTCGGGAGAACGCGATGACGGACAACAGACACAAAACGGCCAGAGCGCTGGGATGGGCCGGACTTCTTCCGTTTGCCGGACTGGCGCTCGCCGGGTACGTGGACGCGCCGGCCTCGCTGCAATTGCTGCTGATCGGATACGCGCTGGCGATCCTCGCCTTCCTGAACGGAAGCCTGTGGGCAGTGGTGCTGGAGCGACCCTCGGATCGCTCCGCAGCGCTGATTGCCAGCAATCTGCTCCTGCTTGCTGCACTGCCGGCTTTGCTCATGCCGTTGAGCGCGGCTGCCGGCTGGCTGGCGCTTTTGTTCGCGCTGCATCTGGTCGCCGAGTGGCGCTGGGTGTTGACCGGCCATCCTGGCTGGTACCGGCGACTGCGCCTGATGCTCAGTTCGGTGGCCATCGCGCTGCTGGTTGTCGGCGCAATGGCCGGAGCGGCCAATGGGTGAATCGCTGCAGACCGTGTTGCGCATGCGGGGTGTCGAGCGTACGTATCACGACGGCAACCAGGATGTGCGGGTGCTCGACGACGTCGACGTCGAAGTCAATTCGGGTGAAAGGCTTGCGATTACCGGCGAGTCCGGTTCGGGCAAGTCGACTCTGCTCCACCTGGCCGCCGGGATGGATCTTCCCGACGCCGGCGTCGTCGAACTGCTGGGCCAGGAAGTCAATCGGCTGGCCGAACCGGAGCGCACGCGCTTTCGGGCGCGCAATATCGGCCTGGTATTCCAGGATTACAACCTGGTCGAATCGCTGACCGCGGCCGAAAACATCGAACTGGTCGGCTGGCTGACCGGGACGCGTACCTCTGCCGCGGCGATCGAACGGCTTGCCGGTGAACTGGGGATCGCCGAGCTGCTGGGCCGGCGCCCCGACCAGCTGTCGGGCGGCCAGCAGCAGCGCGTGGCCATCGCCCGCGCGTTGATTCACCAGCCATCGCTGGTGCTGGCCGATGAACCCACCGGCAGCCTGGACCAGGCCAGTGCCGAGCAGGTCATGCAGGTGCTCGCCGAAAGCGTGCGCGCGCGCGACTGCGCGCTGGTGCTGGTCACGCACAGCGAGACGGCGGCGGCGCGCTGCGATCGCCGGGTCAGTCTGGTGGCCGGGAAGCTGGAAGCGGCCTGATGCTGGCCCGCCTGTCGCGCGCGTTTTTCCATCGCCACCCGGCGCAGGTGCTGCTGGCGCTCGTCGGCATTGCCGCGGGCGTGGCCGTGGTCACCGGCGTCGCGCTGCTGCGCGGCGCGCTGGTCGAATCGCTGGACGCGGTGTCGGCCGAGCTGGTCGGCGACCAGGCACTGGTCGTGCGTCATCCGTCCGGCCGGCTGGACGTGGATACCTACGCCCGCCTCGCACGCGCGAGCGGGGCGCCGGATTTCGTCCCGGTGCTGCGCGCGTCGGTGCGGGTCGAAGGCCAGCGCATGGAAGTCGTCGGCGTGGATCCGTTCAGCGGGATCCGGACGCTGACCGGCACCGACGGCACGGCGCTGTCGGCGGCGCTGTTCGACGGTGCCGATGACGCGCCCGCTGCGGTCGTGAGCCGGTCGACCCTGGAACTGCTCGGACTCGAGCCCGGTGCGGTGGTCGAGCTCGCCGAGGAAGACGGTTCGGTACGCCTGTCGGCAGTCATCGAAGGAAGGCCGGGCCTGGATCGCAGATTGCTGATGGATATCTCGCTGGCCCAGGAAATGCTCGACGAGCGCGGCTGGCTGTCGGAACTGCTGGCGCCGGCGGAGTCCGAGGCCTGGCTGCGCGACCGCCTGCCCGATGAACTCCTGCTGACTTCAGCCGCCAACCAGCGCGCGTCGGCGCGTCAACTGACCGCCGGCATGCGCGCCAACCTCACCGCGATGAGCCTGCTCGCGCTGGCCACCGGCCTGTTCGTCGTCTACAGCGTACTGAGTTTCCTGATGGTGCAGCGTCGCCGTACTTTCGGCTTGCTCCGCGCCCTGGGCATGACTCATGGAACGCTGGCGCGCATGCTGATCGCGGAGGTGGCCGTGATTGCCGCTTTCGGCGCGCTGGCCGGGCTGGTGGCCGGCACCATGCTTTCAGACCGGCTGCTGCAATTGATCGCCGCACCGGTCGCCGAGGTCTATGGCCAGCTGCCTCCGGCGGTGACGCATCCAACCGTGGGCCTGTACGCTTTCATCTGGCTGGCGGCACTCGCGGCTGCAGTGGCGGTGACAGTGCCGATATTGCGCGAGGCGCTGCAGATTCCGCCGGGCCGT
>JAGXKW010000009.1:0-17414 GCA_018334995.1 Wenzhouxiangellaceae bacterium | reverse complement strand
CTTCCACCGCGCGCCTGGGAGGGTTTCGAACTGCTGGAAGGCGATTCGCAAAAAGCCCGCGCGGCCTTCAAGGCCGGCACCGGGGTGCTCCTTTCCGAGCCGCTGGCCCGGCGTCGCGACCTGGCGGTGGGTGACTCGGTGGAACTGCTCGCGCCCCAGGGACAGGTGCGAATGCCGGTGGCCGCGGTATTTCGCGACTACAGCTCCGAGCAGGGCTTCGTTGCCGTCTCCAGCGCGCTGTACCGAAGCTGGTTCGACGATGGCGCAGTCGACAGCGTCGGCCTGTACCTGGCGCCCGGCGTAACGCCAGAGGACATGGGACGCCGGATCGAAGAGGTGCTGGAACGCGACGCTGCAGTGCAGTGGATCACGCCCGGCGGCATTCAGCGCGAAAGTCTGGCGGTATTCGACCGCACGTTTCGAATCTCCTGGGCGCTGGCGCTGCTGGTCGGGCTGATCGCGCTGGTGGCGCTGACCAGCGCGCTGCTGGCCCAGGGCCTGGAACGGTCGCGCGAACACGCAACGTTGCGCGCGCTCGGCCTGACGCCACGGGGCCTGTTCGGTCTGGTCACGGTGCAATCGGCCGGGCTGACCGCGGTCGCCCTGGTCACGGCGCTGCCGCTGGCGGTGCTGATCCACTACGCGTTGTCGCTGCTGGTCCAGCCGCGCGCTTTCGGCTGGAGCCTGCCTGCCGGCCTGCCGCCGACCGAGCCGATGCTCTGGGTGGTGCCGGTCGCGCTGGTGCTGGGTACGCTCACCGGGCTGTATCCGGCCTGGCGGATCGGACGCCGCCCGGTGGTCGATCACCTGAGGGCGGGGCGATGATGCGCGATGCCGTGATCGCGGTCTTGATCGCGCTGCTTGCCGTCGCCTGGCTGGCCCTGCGCGCCGGCAGCGACGAGCCGACGGTGTCGACGCTCAGCGGCACCGCCCTGCTCAACGCCGCACCCGAAGTCTTCGACCGGGTGACCGGGCCCGAACCGCTGGAATTTCCAGCCGATCACGGGTTGCACCCGGGCTATCGCAACGAGTGGTGGTATTTCACCGGCAACCTGGCCGGCGAGGACGGAGACCGTTATGGCTTCCAGTTCACCCTGTTCCGATTTGCCGTCGAACCCGGCGATCGGCCGGACTCCGATTTCGCCACCGATGCGGTGTGGATGGCTCACCTGGCAGTCAGTGATATCGAGCGCGAGCGGTTTATCGCCAGCGAGCGCTTTGCCCGGGATGCGCTGGGGCTGGCTGGCGCGACGGCCGACGAATGGTGGCTGCGCGACTGGACGGTCAGCCGCGAAGCAAACGGCTGGCGACTGCGCGCGCGGTCGGACGGATTGGAGATGGACCTGCGCATGGAAATGGAAAAACCGGTCGTGCTGCAGGGCGATTCCGGCTACAGCCGAAAGGGTCCGGAGCCGGGCAACGCCTCGCGCTACTACTCGATCACGCGCATGAAGGCAAGCGGCCGCCTCGAAATCGACGGTACCGGAGTCGCCGTCGATGGCCTGGCCTGGCTGGATCGCGAATGGGGTTCCAGCCAGCTCGGAGCGGGTATTGCCGGCTGGGACTGGTTTGCACTGCAACTCGACGACGGACGCGACCTGATGCTTTACCGATTGCGTACCGAGGCCGGCACGGCATCGCGCTTTTCGGCCGGTGTGATCGTTGAGCCGGACGGCAGTTACCGGACGCTCGGGCGCGAGGATTTCGATTTCGAGGAAATCCGGCGCTGGCGGGACGCTACGGGTGTCGATTGGCCGGTTGCCTGGCGCGTGCGCCTGCCCGAGTTCGGACTGGAGTTCGAAGTGCGTCCGTCATTCGACGCGCAGCGCTGGTATGCCACCGTGGGGTACTGGGAGGGTGCGGTCGAAGTGATCGAACCGGCTTCCGGCGATCGCCTGGGGCGCGGCTACCTGGAGCTGAGCGGATATGCGGACACGCAGGCCGGTCGCCGCTGAATGCGAAATTCCGACCGGCGGTTGCCGGTTTGATCAGTGACGGGAAATCGGCGCGTTTGCGCCGTCGGCCGGAATCGGCAGGCTGCGGGCGTTGGCCTCGTCGCCGGCCTCGGCGGGCCGGGTGCCCAGAATGCGTTCCAGGCGTCGTACCGAAACACCGTTCTGGATCATGTGCAGCGCGAAGCTGTTGCGCAGTACATGGCCGGTGACTCGTCGGTAGATGTTGGCATCCACGGCAGCGCGTTCGAACCTGCGGTGCAGCGTCTGCGGATCGATGTGGTGGACGATCTGCTTGCGCGCGTCCTCCGGCGTCCCCACGTGGTCGCGCTCCAGGCGCTCCGGAAACAGGTATTGCCAGCCCCATTTGCGCGCCAGGTTGGGTGCGCGCGCGGCAACCGGAGGCGGCAGCGTGGCATGGCCGTGGTCTTCGACGAGGGCGCGGATATGGGCCATTCGCAGATCCTCGAGGTGGCTCGTCAGCCGGTCCTGGATATTTTCGGGCAGAGGCAGCGTGCGGCTGATCCGATCTTCACCGTCGCGCACCGTCAGCCTATCGTGTTCGAGGTCGATGTCGCGCACCCGCAAGCGCACGCATTCGAGCAGGCGGATCCCCGTGCCGTAGACCAGCGCCGCGGCAAGCCAGCCGGTGCCGTTGAGCCGGGCCAGCAGTTGTCGCACCTCGCTTTGCGTGAGGATGTTCGGCCTGGAACCCGGGCGATGCTCTTCGATCAGGATTTTCAGCCATGCCGGCGGGCCGTCGGGCAGAGTGCGAAACAGCCATTCGATGGCTTCAAGCGCCCGATTGCGGGCCGGTGGTCCGGCGAATCGCTCTTCCGATGCGTGGGTCAGGAATGCTTCGACGTCGTTGCGGTTGAGTCGCTCAAGAGCATCGTTGCTGCAGAAAGACAGAAACGCGCGTGCCCAGAAAAGCAGGCTCTTGGCATGCGCCTGATCGACGTCCTCGGTCCTGAGCGCACGCCGCATTCGCGAAAGTGCATCCGGCATGTCGCGACCCCTGTTGAAGCACTGCAAAAACCCTTGGCAATCACTATATGCGACACCAATCGCGAATTCAAGCAACCTGGAGAGCGGCCATCGTGCGCAACAGCACGCCCCTTGGGCGATGCGGGTTCGGACCGGCCGGGGCGCGGACCGACGTCGGAATCATTCGCGCTTGTATACCCGGCCGGCCTTCATCACGAATTCGACGCGGCCAAGCATCGAGACGTCTTCGAGCGGGTTGCCGGCAACGGCGATCACGTCGGCCCAGTTGCCGGCCGTCAGGGTGCCGGCCTGATCGGATACGCCGAGCAGCTGCGCGGCGTTGACGGTCGCCGTACGGATCGCCTCGGCCGGCGCCATGCCGGTCTCGACCATGAAGACGAACTCTTCGGCATTGTCGCCGTGCATGCTGACGCCCGAATCGGTGCCGAAGGCAATCCTGACGCCGGATTTCCAGGCCCGCTCGAAGGTGTCCTGGATCATCGGCCCGATCTCGCGCGCCTTGGGCCGCACCAGTTTCGGGTAATAGCCGTCGATTTCGGCCTTCTCTGCAACGAACTTGCCGGCGATGATGGTCGGCACGTACCAGGTGCCGTGAGTCTTCATCAGTTCGAACACCTCGTCGTCCATCATCGTGCCGTGCTCGATCGAGTGGATGCCGGCGGTGATGGCGCGGATCATGCCTTCCTTGCCGTGTGCATGGGCGGCCACGTGCATGCCGTAGTCGGCCGCGGTTTCGACGACCGCCCGTACCTCGTCGGGGCGGAACTGCGGCGCCAGCCCGCTCTTGGCCACACTGAGCACACCGCCGGTGACGGTGATCTTGATCATGTCGGCCCCGTCCTTGTAGCGCTGCCGCACCGCTTCGCGCGCCTCGCCGACGCCGTTGAGCACGCCGTCGCGCGGGCCGGGCGTGCCCATCAGGTCGGCACGCCAGCCGTTGGTCGGGTCGGCGTGGCCGCCGGTGGTGGCCAGCGCCTTGCCGGAGGTGAAGATGCGCGGACCCGGCACGTGTCCGGCTTCGATCGCATCGCGCAGCGCGATGCTGACATTGAACGAGTCGCCGACATCACGCACTGCCGTGAAGCCGGCGTCCAGCGTGCGCCGCGCATAGACGGTGGCGCGCAACGCGACGTCGGCCTCGTTGAGCGTGAATCCTTCGGTGTAGCGCTGCGGACTGGACTGCGAGGTCAGGTGGGTATGCATGTCCATCAGGCCGGGCAGGCAGGTCAGCCCGGAGATGTCCACGATTTCGACGTTCTCCTCGGCCGGGGGATGGCCGCCGACCACGCGATCGATGCGCTCATCGACCATCACCAGCGTCACGGCATCGGTCAACCGGCCTTCGACAACGTCGATGGATGCGCCGCAGCGCACCCAGGTCTCCTGCGCGCCGGCGGCTGTGGCAAGGACGCATAGCGCGGCCAGGTATAGGCTCTTAAGAAAGGTCGAATGCATGAAGTTTCCTTTTTTGCGGGAAGGGACAATGGTTCGGGATATTCGTCGGTCGAGCAACCGTGCCCGGGTTTCCGTTGGTCACGAAAGCAATCCGGCCAGCAGGAGCAGGCTGAGTACCACGAACCATATAGTCAGGGTGCGCCATGCCAAGCGGCGGCCGTCGGCAAGGCCTTCGGCCAGGTCGTCGGCTGGATCGCAAAGGGTGCGCGCCAGGTCGTCGAGCAGCGCCACCGGTAGCTGCCATCGATCCGGGCGCGCGTCGAAAGCGGCCTTCACGCGGTCGAAGTCGGTCATCAGTGCGATCGCGCCGGTCATCAAGGCGACCACCGGCCAGTTCATCCAGCCCAGGAAACGGCCGGTCCAGGCACGCTCGGCAGCGTGGAGTTTCGTGCTGCGATGTACCTCGCGCAGACCGCGATAGAGCAGACAGCCGGGCACGCCCAGTACGACGAACCAGAACACGATGCCGAACCAGCGCGCCAGGGCTGCGTGCAGTGCGGCGGCCGCGGCCTCGGTGCCGGAAGATGCGCGGGTCAGCAGCAGTCGCTCCAGCGCCACCTGCTGCTTGTCCGGTTCGCTCGGGTCCGATGCCATCCGGATATCACGGTCCAGGGGCTCGGGCCCCAGCGTGTAAACCACCGCGGCCACGCCGACCAGCAGCAGGCCGAACAGGCCGGCAATCTCGGCGGCAGCCAGCGTGACCGCAGCGCCGACGATGACGGCAACTGTCGCCAGGCCGGCGGCCGGCAGCCAGTGAGGTCCCTTGTCGCTGGTGCCCGCCGGCACCGCCAGCAACCAGTCGTAGCGGCGAAATCGTACCGCGGCCGGCCAGAGATGGCTGGCCAGGAACGCGAGCAATAGTGAAAGAATCTTCAAGGAGGCGTGATCGATGGAGAGCTTTCAACGACCCCGTTTTAGCCGCAGGCCGGTTGCGCTGTCAACCATTGCCGTGTCAGACGCCGAACGACGAGCCGCAGCCGCAGGTGGTGGAAGCGTTGGGATTGCGGATGACGAAGCGAGCGCCCTGCAGCGACTCGCTGTAATCGACCTCTGCGCCCTCGAGATACTGGAAACTGAGCGGATCGACCACGAGTTCTACGCCGCTGCGCTCGACCCGGATATCGTCGTCGTCGGCCTTCTCGTCGAACGTGAAGCCGTACTGGAATCCCGAACAGCCGCCGCCGGTGATATACACCCGCAGCTTCAGATCCGGGTTGCCGTCGGCAAGGATCAGTTCGCGAACCTTGCGTGCGGCGGAATTACTGAATTCGATCGGTCCGTCGTGATCCATAGTGTTCCATCAAGGTCTTCTGTTCCGTGATTATGGGGGCGGAACCGGGACAGGTCAATCTGTGTTGTTCATCGATGAAGCCCGATCGCCAGCGCGGAGCGGAGCCGTCAGTCGTGACAGGCGCGTACGGCACCGCGGGTGCCGCTCGATCGGCACCGCCGCCGGCGCAAAAAAAAGCGGCCCGAAGACCGCTTTTGCCCCAAACCGGATGATGCTCTTTCCAGCGAATGGAAACGTGCCTTGTTGTTAAAATTTTGTAGGCACGGGTAGTTTATACCCCAACTGCCATCGCCTCGTCAAGCCTGAATGCGGCGGTAAAGCAGGTCGAATATGGGGTGACCCTTGCGCGCGCCGCGTCGCTCGAAATGGGTCTGCGGGCGCCACGGCGGACGTTCGACGAAAGGTTTGCCCACGTTTTCAAAGTGGCCGCTGGCGGCGAGTTGCTCCAGCATCCATTCGGCGTAGGGTTGCCAGTCGGTGGCCAGGTGCAGCCGGCCGCCCGGGCATAGCCGGTCGGCCACCAACGCCAGAAATGCCTCCTGGACGATGCGGCGCTTGTGATGCCGCTTCTTGGGCCAAGGGTCGGGAAAATAGATGCGGACTTCTTCCAGCGTGCCCGGACGGGCCTGGTCGCGCAGCACTTCCACCGCATCGCGCACGGCCACGCGCACGTTCTCCAATCCCCGGCTCTTCAGGCTTTTCAGCACGCGCCCGACGCCGGGTTCGTGGACCTCGATGCCGACGAAATTCCGCTCGGGCTCGTTGGCGGCCATCCAGGCCAGCGCATCGCCGTTGCCGAAGCCGATTTCGACGACCAGCGGCCGTTGCCGGTCGAACGCAAGCCTGAGGTCGTCGGTTTGCGGCGGGACACGGAAAACGGGCAGCAATTCTGACAGCGCGCGTTCCTGCGCGCGGGTCATTCTGCCCGGCCGGCGCACGAAGCTGCGCACCCGGCGATGCTGGTCTTTTTCCGTGTCGTCGCGCATCACTGGTGCGGTGATTCCGGCCGTTCCCTGGTGGAAAGTTCCATGGGCAGCGACCGGGGAGCATTGATTTCGATCATCTTTTTTCGCGGCCCTGAAATTGAAATCTTGACGGAAAATGCAGCGGTCAACCGGCGTCGAACAGCCATTCGAACAGCGCGGTGCGCAGGTGGACGCCGACGCGCACCTGCTCGAGGATCAGCGCGCGTGGCGAATCGACCAGTTCGGCGGCCAGTTCCACGTCCCGATTGACTGGTCCGGGGTGGAGAATACAGGCATGCTCGGGCATCGTCTTGAGCCGTCGGGCGGTCATGCCCCAGCGCCGGTGAAACGCCGCACCGTCCGGATAGCCGGTCGCGGCAATGCGTTCGCGCTGGATTCTGAGGCAGACCACGACGTCGACGCCCTCGATCGCCGCATCGATATTGTCCATGCGCGTCGCTCCGGGAATCTCGCCGGCTTCGGGCATGAATTCCGGCGGGCCCGCGATACGGATTTCGGCCGCGCCCAGGCGCGCGAACAGCGCGATGTCGGAGCGCGCCACGCGCGAATGCCGGATGTCCCCGATCAGTGCCAGGCGCAGGCCGCGGCCTTCGAGGCCGGCGCTCTTCAGCGTGGCCGCATCGAGCAGAGCCTGGCTGGGATGCGCATGCTGGCCGTCGCCGGCGTTTACGAGCGACAGATCAACGGCGCCCAGTCCGGCCGCCAGTCCGCTCGCAGCGCCGTCGTCCGGATGCCGCAGCACCAGCGCGGTGATGCCCATGGCAGCCAGCGTGCTGGCCGTGTCGGTCAGGCTTTCACCCTTGCTGGCCGAAGAGGCCTGGTGTTCGATATTGATGACGTCCAGGCCGACCCTGCGTGCAGCCATCTGGAAAGATACGCGGGTCCGCGTGCTGGGCTCGAAGAACAGGTTGGCCACGCTCCCCGCGCGTTTGCCGCACGGCGCGCCGCCGGCCAGCTCGTGCGCCCTGCCCAGGAGCGTTTCGATCTGGTCCGACGCCAGGCTTTCGATGTCGAGCAGGTGCCGGGTCACCGTGCAACGCCCGGTGCTTTGGCCGCCAGCCAGGATTCGACGATGATGGCAGCCGCGACGCTGTCGAGGTTGTGCGCATCGCGCCGGCGCGCCCGGCCTTCGCGTCGCGCCCGGGCGAATTGTGAATCGGCCATTCGGCTGCTGTAGCGTTCGTCCTGGAACTCGACTGCGACCTCACCGAAGCGCGCCTGGACGTCGGCGGCGAAGCGGCGCGCGGCGCGGCTCATGTCGGTTTCGCTGCCGTCGGCGGCCAGCGGCAGGCCGATGACGATGCGATCGGGGTTCCATTCACGCACCACTTCCTCGATATCTGCCAACGGCTTCCCGTCGTGCCGGATGGTGTTCAGCGGCCGGGCCGTGCCGGTCACGCTGTTGCCGGTTGCCAGACCGATACGCCTGACCCCGAAATCGATGCCCAGAATCAGCATCGTGGCGGAACCACCGCAGTGGCGGCTTCAGGCATGGCCGCCGACCGGCTGCAGCGTAGCCGCGTCGATGCCCAGGGAGGCCACGGCACGAGCCCAGCGGTCATCGATGGGGGAATCGAAAACGATCGCGGAATCGGCGCTTGCATTGAGCCAGGCGTTGGACTTGAGCTCTTCTTCCAGCTGGCCGGCCGACCAGCCCGCATAGCCCAGCGCCACGACGTATTTCGACGGCCCGCGATCGGCGGCGATCGCCTCGAGAATGTCGCGCGAGGTGGTGATCATGATGCCCGGCGCGACCCGGGTGGTGGCTTCCCACTGGCCGTCGTCCTGCCCGTCGTCGGAGTGCAGCACGAATCCGCGTTCCTGCTGCACGGGGCCGCCCTGCAACACCGGCTGGTTGGCGATGCGTTCGTCGCTGCACGCGATTTCGAGCTGTGCGAGAACGTCCATGAGCGACAGTTCCGAGTGCCGGTTGATCGTGATGCCCAGCGCCCCTTCCTCGTTGTGCTGGCACATCAGCGTCACGCCGTGGTCGAAATTCGGATCTTCCATTCCCGGCATGGCAATCAGCAGTTGTTGATCGAAATAACTCACGTTCACAATGATACTACCAAGGCTTTGCAGATGATTCGGTATATCGGGTTGAATGGATGCGGATGCAAGTTGGCCGGACCGCTGACGGCGGTTCAAAGACCTGGCCGGAGGGCCGAAGCGCAAGCTCCCCGGGCTGCTCGCCGGCCGGCGCGGCCAGCGCGGATTTGCGCCGCAAGAGCCGAGTGCAGCCGCGGGCCCGCTTGCGGGTGCGTGTACCCGCAAATCGAGAAAGCGGCCGGAAGGCCGCACACAATGCGATTTCTGGCAATAACCTACTTCAGGCCGGACGTGGCTGAAAACTCCCAGGTGCGGGTGACGGTGAGAATGTCGGTTTCCTTGCGCACCTCGGGCGGCAGCTCGGCGTAGGGCGCGGCGAGCCGGACGATGCGGACCGCAGCCTCGTCGAGCAGTTCATAGCCCGACGAACGCAGCACCTGCACGCGCTCGATGGAGCCGTCGGCCAGCACGTCGACGCTGAGGACCAGGCTGCCTTCAAGATTGCGGCGCCGCGCCTGTTCGGGGTAATTCATGTTTCCGACCCGTTCGACCTTGGCGACCCAGTTGCGCATGTAGCTGGCATACAGGTGTTCGCGCGTGTTGGCGGTGATGAACTTGCGCCGCGGGCGCTTGGGCAAGATGCGCTCGGATGCCAGCGGGTCGGGGGCCGTCTGGGCCACGTTTCGAGCTTGCTGCAACAGCTGGCTGGCGTCGGGCAGGGATTTTTCCTCGAGCGGCGGGTCTTCGCGCTGTTCGAGTTCGGGCGTTTCGGTCCGCCTTGCAACCAGTTCCGGTTCGGCCGCTTCGGCCTCGGGCTGTGGCTGGGCCGAAGGTTCGGGCCGGGGTTCGGGGTTGCCGGCCGCCTCCGCCGGCGGCGGCGCCGAAGGCCGCTCCAGCTCGGGGTTGTCGCCGCCTCCGGTCTGATTGGCCTGGGCCAGGAAATCGGCCTGTTCTGGTGCCTTTTCGCTGGCCCAGTCGACCAGGATCACGTCCAGGTCCGGGGCGCGCGATTCGAACGAGGCGTTGATCCAGTCGAAATGCAGCTGGGTGATCACCGCGACATGGAGTACGACGGCCAGGACCAGCGCCAGTCCGAGCGTTTCCGTCTCGTTTCGTGCTCGCTTGCGCGCGTGGCTGGTCATTGTGTCCCGAGTGCGTCGAAAAGCATTCCACTTATATTGAGTCCGAACTGCGCGTCGAGTTCGCGCACGCAGGTCGGGCTGGTGACGTTTATTTCGGTGAGCTTGCCGGAAATGACGTCCAGGCCGGCGAATTCGATGCCGTGTTCGACCAGGGTCGGCCCGACGGTCCTGGCGATGTGGAGTTCGTCTTCGCCGATCGGCTGCCCTTCGCCGCGGCCGCCGCGCGCCAGATTGCCGCGGAAATCGGCGCCGCCCGGAACGCGCGCGAGCACGTAAGGAACCGGCTCGCCGTGGATCATCAGCACGCGCTTGTCGCCATCGCTGATGCCCGGCAGGAATTCCTGGGCCATGGCCGGTCGCGTCGCGTCGGCCGTGAGCGTTTCCAGGATCACGTTGAGGTTCGGGTCGTCGGTACTGGTCAGGAAGATGCTGCGGCCGCCCATGCCGTCCAACGGCTTGAGGATTGCCTGTTCGCGTTCGGCGACGAATTCGCGCAGTATCGCCGCATTGGCTGACACCCGCGTTTCGGGCATCAATTCCTGAAAGCGCGTTATCGATAGCTTTTCGTTGAAGTTGCGCAAGGCTGCAGGCCGATTGACGACCCGTGCCCCGTGCGCCTCGGCGCGGTCGAGCATCATCGTGGCGTAGACGTAGCCGTCGTCCACCGGCGGGTCGCAGCGCATCAGGACCAGGTCGCCCCGACCCAGCGGGCGCGTGGTCTCGGACTCGACTTCGAACCAGTGTGCGGGATCGTCGAACAGGCGCAACCTTCGAAGCCTGGCAATGCACTGGTCGCCGTTCAGTGAGAGATCGGTCTCGTTGGCGTACCAAACCGACATCTCGCGCCGCTGGGCCTCGAGCAGGAGCGCAAAGGTCGTGTCCTTGACCGGCGTGATGTGCTCGAGGTCATCCATTATGCAAACCAGTGCTGTCGTCATCACAATTTTCCGTTGGTGATTTTGCTTGTGGCCGAGTTTATCAGCGCATGCTGCGAGTGCCCGTCGCAAAAAAGATTGGCCGGCACTGGAATCAATTGTTTCAAGCGTTTAGACTGGTTATGAAAGAAGGTACTATAACCTTCCGGCACGGCGTGGCAAAGCGCCGGAACAAGCGCAGTCGAATGGGTGACGAATTTATGGACAACGTGAACGGGAGTGCGGCCGCGGGTCTGAAAGGTCTCAAGGTCATGGTGATCGACGACAGTCGGACCATTCGCAAGTCGGCCGAGACGATGCTGGGGCGCGAAGGATGCGAAGTGCTTACCGCCGACGACGGGTTCGAGGCGCTTTCGATCATCCATGAGCATCATCCGGATCTGATCTTCGTCGATATCATGATGCCGCGCCTGGACGGATACCAGACGTGCGCCATCATCAAGAACAATGAGAACTTCCGGTCGACGCCGGTGATCATGCTTACCAGCAAGGACGGCCTGTTCGACAAGGCACGTGGGAGAATCGTCGGGTCGGATCATTACCTGACCAAGCCATTCACCAGGGATGAGTTGCTCGAAGCAGTGCGGGAGAAGGCACCGGCCAAGAGCGCCGCATGACGGCGTCGGGGGTCTGTAAGAGTGCCCGAATGATGCGGCATGTCCGTTGAGCGCGGGCCGCCAACGAAGTCAAGGGAGGATCGACGGTTCCAGATGGTAAGCAGAGCAGCCAAATCCCTGTTCGAACTGCTGGCGGATTTCGAGCGCAGAAGCATCGCGCACGATGCCAGCCGGTCGTCGCAGCGCGATCGGGACAACACCTGGGATGGAGTCGTGTTCCGATTGGGCTCGAATCGCCTCACAGTGGGCATTACCGAAGTCGACGAAATTCTGCCGTTGCCGCAGGCCACGCCGGTGCCCGGCTCGCGCGACTGGCTGGTCGGCATGGCCAACGTGCGCGGCAACCTGGTGACGATCGTCGATCTGGGCTGGTTTCTCTACGGTTCCCGCACGCCCATCACTGCCAGAACCCGGCTGATCCTGACCCGGCTTCAGGGCCGTTATATGGGCCTGATCGTCGACGAGGTCTTTGGTCAGCGTCATTTCAGCATCGAGGACATGGTCGAGCGAGCGCCCGAAGACGACGCGCTCGGCGGCCTGGTCGACCAGGTCTTTCCGCAGGGCGACGAGCGTTGGGGAAGGTTTCGAGTGAATCAATTGATGATCGATCCGGCGTTTCTCGACGGGTCGGCGGCATGACATTTCGGCCGGCCCGCGGGGCACAGAAAGGACAACAAGTATGGACGAGCCAATGAATCGAGAGGCCAAGGCATGAGCAGTAAAGCAACCCCAATCACTGAACGCCGGCTGTCACCGTTTCAGGTGCTGTTGTTCCTGGTCCTGGTCGGACTGGTCGGCGCCGTGTCCCTGAATTTCTTCCTGCTCAACCAGCGCAACGCGCAGGAAACGCAGTATCTGACGCTGACCACCGAGATTCAGGTGCGCGCCCAGCAGCTGGCCAAGGCAGCCGGGGAGGCGGCAGTGGGCAACTTCGATGCGTTCGACGAACTCGAATCGACCCGCGACATCATCGCCGAATCGATCAACCAGCTGCGCAACGGCAATCCCGAAACCAACCTGCCGCCCTCGCCGCCTGCCGTCAACGACAGTCTCTCGACGCTGCAGGAAATCTGGGGCAACATCGACAACGAGGCCGAACGAATCCTCAGCCGTTCGCAGCTGGTGCTCGATCTGGCGGACGCAGCAGCGGAATTTTCCACCAATATTCCGCAATTGCAAGCCTTGTCGGACGAAGCGGTGCGCCTGATGATCCAGACCGGCACGCCGACCAGCCAGATCTATCTGGCCAGTCGCCAGCTGGTGCTGGCCGATCGCATGCTCCGGCGTGTCGGCGAAATTCTGGGTGGTGGCGGCGGTGCCATATCGGCGGCCGATGCGTTCAGTCGCGAAGCCGAGCTGTTCGACCAGGTGTTGCAGGGGCTGTTGCTCGGAAACGAAGAATTGAATATCCCGGCGGTGCGCAACCAGCAGGTTCTGGATGCGCTGGCTGAAATCGAGCCGGTCTACGAGGAAGTCAAGATCGATGTGGATACCATTCTGGCCGGTTCCTCGGAGTTGTTCGAAGTACGCGATGCCGCCGACGAGATCTTTCTCGATTCCCAGGCGCTGACGACCCAGGCCAACACGCTGGCCGACGAGTACGCGACCCTGGACGAGGGCCGGTTGTGGCCGTCGCTGATCGCCGGGATTGCGCTGGCTGGCGTCGCGCTGCTGGTCCTGTTCCTGGTCGGTCTCAATCTTTACGTGGCACAGCGTCGCCGCGCACTCGAAACGGCACGGGTCAATCAGCGCAATCAGGAGGCGATTCTGCGCCTGCTCGATGAAATGAGCTCGCTGGCCGATGGCGACCTGACGGTGGAAGCCACCGTGACCGAGGACGTCACCGGGGCCATTGCCGACTCGGTCAATTTCGCTGTCGAAGCGCTGCGCGATCTCGTCTCAGGCGTGAACTCCACGGCCCGCCAGGTGGCGGCGCAGGCGCAGGAAACCGAGGCGACCACCACGCAGCTGGCCGAGGCCAGCGAGCACCAGGCACAGGAAATTCGCGTGGCCTCCGACACCGTCAACCAGATGGCGCAATCGTTCGATGACATGGCCAAGCGATCCAGCGAATCGGCCGACGTCGCGCAGAATTCGGTCCAGATCGCCAACCGGGGTGCCGACATGGTGCGCCAGACCATCTCGGGCATGGATCAGATCCGAGACCAGATTCAGGACACGTCCAAGCGCATCAAACGGCTGGGCGAATCGTCCCAGGAAATCGGCGACATCGTCGAGCTGATCAACGGGATCTCCGAGCAGACCAACGTGCTGGCGCTCAATGCCGCCATCCAGGCCGCATCGGCAGGCGGCGCCGGACGCGGCTTCGCCGTGGTCGCCGACGAGGTGCAGCGTCTCGCCGAGCGCGCGACCAATGCGACCCGCCGAATCGAGACTCTGGTGCAAACGATCCAGTCCGACACCTCCGAAGCGGTCACTTCGATGGAAACCACGACCTCCCAGGTGGTCAGCGGTGCGCGCACGGCCGAGGACGCCGGCGAGGCGCTGGAATCGATCGAGAAGGTTTCCAACGACCTGGCCCGGCTGATTCAGGATATCTCGGAACAGGCCCAGGAACAGTCGCAGAACGCCGGCAAGATCGCCCGCTTGATGAACTCGATTCGAGATGTCTCGATCCAGACCTCCGAAGGCACCAACCGCACCGCCAAGTCGGTGGTCAGCCTGGCCGACCTGGTCCGCGATCTGCGCGACTCGGTGTCCGACTTCACGCTTCCCGAAGACCAGGATTGATCCGGAGTGACGGAAATCTTCGGCAATCGCGTGAGGCACTGAAAGTGAGACCGGCATGTTGAACAGTTCTTCGGCAGCACGCGCGCAGGGCATCCAGTGGACCCGCCCCTACCTGGTTGCGCTGTGCGACGAGATCCGGCAGGCACTGGAGGCCTGGGCCGGCGAGCCCGATGCCGGTGCGCCGGATCTCGACCAGGCTCGTGCGGCCTGCAGCAAGCTGGCGGCTTCGCTGGAGACCCTGGAGGCAGCCGGCGCCGCCGGCCTGGCGGAAGCGCTGCGGCGGGCGCTGGAGGCGATCGAAGAGCCCGATTCGGAAACGGCGACCGTGCTGCTTGAAAGCATCGCGATTCTGCCGGATTACCTCGAGCGGCTCGAGACCGGATCGCCGGACGCGCCCGAGGCGCTCGCCGGATTCGTCGATCGCATGGATGCAATCGCCGGGCTGGAACCGACGTCCATCGGATCCCGTTCGAGCGGACTCGCGGCGCTGGCCGACGACGGCAGCGGCGAATATCGATCCGTGGATGCCGAGCGTCTGCGTCGCGGCTATCAACGGGCCCTGCGGGACTGGCTCAATGATCCTGCCGACATCGAGGGACTTGGTGAATTCACGTGCGCACTGCAGACCGCGCCGCATCTGCAGCTTCGGCGCCTGGGCGCGGTTGCCCAGGCCGTTTTCAGTGGCCTGGCAGGTGGCCAGCTCAAGCCGGGGCCGCGGATTCAGGCGCATCTCGCCGCGCTTGATCAGTTATTGCGCCGGCTTGCCGAACAAGGCGCATCGGAGTCCGTGCTGGCGCAGGCCGACAAGGCGGCGCTGGACCTGTTGGGCGACGTGCAGAACGCGGCACCCGGTTGCCCGGAAATCGATCGGATCAATGCAGCCGGCGATGCCGGACAGGCCGTGAGTGCCGAGGAGCTCGAGCGCGCCAGAAGTGTACTTTCGGGCCGCAATCGGGAGCTTTTCACCGCGATCGCGGAGGCTGCACGGGGCGAGCTCAACCGGGCAAAGGATGCGCTCAACGAATTTTTGCTTGGACGCCAGACCGACGGCGCAGGCATCGGCGAACAGGCCGGATTGCTGCATTCGGTAGCCGAAAGCTTCGGGATGCTGGGGTTGGAACGGCTCAGAGAACGGGTGCGCAAGCAGGCCGACCGGGTCGGCGAGCTGACCGCGGATCCCGAGAACCCGGTACTGCTGGATGTCGCGCGTGAGCTTCTCATGGTCGAATCGGAGCTCGACGAGGCGGTCCTGTACCTGGGCGAGGCGCCGGAATCGGATGTGCTGGAAGGCGACGGTCAGCATTTGCCCAAGGCCGAGCATCGCCGTGTGATGCGCCAGCTTCTGAGCGAAGCACTGGACGATCTCGGCCAGGCCAAGCACATCCTCGACCAGGTCCACCGCGGCCAGTCCGAATCCGATGGAGTCGAGCAGTCGATCCGAATCCTCGGCCGTGTTGCCGGCGTGCTGCACATGGCCGGCCAGCCGGTCGCGGCCGAGATGCTCGAGGCCAGCGCGGCCTGCATCACCGAGGAAATGGCCGGGGGCGCGACGGAGGATGCCGACCGTGAACGCCTCGAAGCGCTGGCCGAAGCGCTGGTCGTGGTGGACTTCTACCTCGACAGCCTGACCCGCCTCGACGATCGTGGCGCCGAATACCTTCAGGATGCGCGCGATCGCCTGCTGGGTCTGGGGTATCTGACCCCGCCCGAAGAACCGGTTGAGCCGGAAATCGCAGCCGAATCCATCGATGCCGGGCCGGTTGCCGACGAGATGGTCGAGGCCGGGCCGGTTGCCGACGAGATGGTCGAGGCCGAACAAAAGCCGAAAGAAGAGGCGCCGCTGTCGGTCGATTTCGAAACGTCGGCCCGGTCGGATGATGGCACCGGTGACGGGCGCCGGCATACAAGCGAAGCGCCTGGCGCAGCGACGCCAGGCGAAGATTCGGAATTCGGCGAGTCGCTGGAGCGTTTGGACGAGGAGCTGCACGCCGAAAAGCCTGAAAAGACCGAAGAATCCGACGCGGGTGCCGAACAGGAAACCGCGCTGGCCGGCGAAGATTTCGACTTGATGTCGATTTTTCTCGAGGAGTTCGACGAAGAACTGGAAACGCTGCGTCAACGTTTCCCCGAGTGGCGCGGGCAGGTGAAGAACCAGGCGTTGCTGACCGACATTCGGCGCTCGTTCCATACATTGAAGGGGTCGGGCCGAATGGCCGGAGCCGATCGCATCGGGGAGTTCGGCTGGCAGATCGAGCAGTTGCTCAACCAGACCCTGGACGGCCAGTACGACGCCGAACAGGTTGTCGAAGTCGTGGGCGAAGCGATAGATGCCCTGCCCAGTCTGCGCGCACAGTTGACGGGTGAGCCGGCCGAACTCGACGCCGCGGCCATCGACGCCTTGCTCGAGCGGGTCGAAGGCGTTGGTCAGGAAGCCGATCTACCCGAACTGGAGGGCCTCGACCAGACCCTGGTGCAGCTGATGGTCAAGGAAATCAAGGACCATCTCGAAAATATCGATCGCTGGATCGAGACCAGCCGGCGCCAGGGATGGCCTGCGGATCTGGATCGCGACCTGATTCGTTCGGTGCATACGATCAAGGGCACCCTGCGACTTGCGCCGATCGGCGACGAAGCCGAGAGCATGCAGCTGATCGAGGAATACCTGCAGGAAGTGCTGGATACCGACAGCGATCCCACCGAACCGTCGGTGGAACTGATGGAAGATCTTCGAGCGCTGTTGAGCAAGCGTCTCGACCGACTCGAAAGACGTGCGGTGTCCACCGATCACTTCGATACCGCGACGCTGGCCTCCAAGGCGCGGACGCTGATCGGCGCCCTCCACCGCGAGGCCGGGCTCGACGAAAAGACGCAAGCGACCGAGACGCCGACCGACGCGGATAACGCCGAAGTCGAGGAATACGGCGCGCAGGAGAGCGTCCAGGGAGAGATTCCGGAAGCCGAGGCCGTGGAGGGCGATGCGCCCGAGACGGGCCAGCTCGACAATGAAGTTGCCGAATCAGAGGCCGTTGAAGCGGTAGCCGCCAAGGCAGAGACCTCTGAGGTGCAAGCCTCCGAGCAAGAGGCGCTCGAGGACGAAGCCCCGGAAGAGGAAGTCCCGGAAGCGGAAGCCGCCGAAGAGGAAGCCGCCGAAGAGGAAATCCCCGAAGAGGAAATCCCCGAAGAGGAAGTCGCCGAAGAGGAAGTCGCCGAAGAGGAAGTCGCCGAAGA
>JAGXKW010000059.1 GCA_018334995.1 Wenzhouxiangellaceae bacterium | reverse complement strand
ACCTGAAAGCCTCTCGCTACGACGGACATCAGGAAAGACGGGTTTGAAAAATCCAATGAGGGCTGCTGGCGGCGCGCGGTCTGCTATGCGGCCAGGTAGCCGGTGTGGAATTTCGACTGGTCGAGCACGAACCAGCGCGCCATGGGCGTGGTTTCGCCGGGCGTGAAGCGCGGAGTGGCCGGGAGGCTGTTGGCGGCGGTCGAGGGACAGGCCAGGCACGCGATGCCTTCGTGGGCCCGGCGAAAGCGCTGGTGCACGTGGCCGAAGGCGATGAAGCGGGCGTTTTCGATCCGGCGCACGCGAGCCCATAGCCCGTCGGCCTTGCGCATGCCGACCTTGTCGATCCAGGCCGCGCCGACCGGCACCGGCTGGTGATGGACGAATATTCCGGTCGGACGATCGGCGTCGAGTCCATCCAGCGGCGCCAGCCGTTGATCATCGAGTTCGCCGCCCGGGTCGTTCGGCCAGGCCGAATCCAGCAGCACGAGCTGCCAGCCACCGGCGTCGATGACCGGTCCTGAACGGAAACCGGCCGCGTCGAATATCGGTGCCATTACGCCACGTTCGTCGTGGTTGCCGGGGATCCAGGCCGTGGGGCAATCGAACTGCTCGGCCCAGTCGCGGATCCTTTCGTAGCTCTCGGCACTGCCGTCCTCGGACAGGTCACCGGTCAGCATCAACAGGTCCGGCGCCCGGCGACGAACGGCATCGGTCAGCAACGCCAGATTCGCATCCGCATTCTGGCCCCGGTAGTCTGCGCGCGGGTCGCGCGCGAGGTGACAATCGGAAACCTGCAATATTTTTGCTGGCATACTTCGATTCAACCCAGGAGTCCTGTAATGCTTCCGAAATTCGTCCGCCGGTTCCTCGAACGCCGTCGCTTTCCCACTCTGATGCTGCTGGGCGCCGTGCTGTTCATCGCCAACCTGCTGGTGCCCGACCCACTGCCGTTCGTCGACGAGGCCCTGATGCTGATCGCCACTGTGCTGATCGGCAGCGTGCGCAGCAAGAAGAAGCCCGCGCAGGCGTCCTCGGCCAGGAAACGCGGAACGTCATGATTCCGGCTATTTGACTTCTGGCGATGTGACTTCCGGCGTTTCGACACCTTCGATATTGCCGACCCGAACTCGATCCCCGATCGCCACGCCCAGCCGTTCCATCTCGCCGGCGTTGACCTCCAGCACGTACTGCGCCGGCGTGCCGCTGGGATAATTTGGGCAGTTGCGGGTACGGCACGGCGGCGTGTCCAGCGACCAGCCGACGATTCCAAGATCCGGCCCGATGTAGACGATATCCAGCGGAATACGCGTGTTCAGCATCCAGAATGCGCGCGGCGCGGGCCGATTCCAGATGAAGAACATGCCCTCGTTTTGTCCCAGTTCGTCGCGAAACATCAGCCCGCGGGCCTTCTCCTCCGGTTCGTCGGCGATCTCGACATAGTAGCGCTGGCCGCCGACTTCCACCCAGGACTCGCCGGCGCGGCAGGCGCCGACCAGAAGAACCAGAAAACAGGCCAGCAGCGCCCGGCCCGCCAGGCTTCGAGCTACCGCGAAAAAGCGCTTCGAGCAATTGTGCATGGGCGATCTACTCCGGCTGTGCGCTATCCGGTGCCTGGACACGCGAAAGCGAACAGAATACCAGCGCGTACGGGTTGGCGGCATCGGCCGGTCGCCTGCGCATGGCATCCAGGCGCCAGTCGGCATGGGCCCAGCGGGGAAAATGCGTGTCGCCATCGGGCGCGGCGTCGATGAACGTCAGTTCCAGACGCGCGGCAAGCGGGAGCGCGGCGCGGTAGAGTTCCCCGCCGCCGATCACCATGAGCGGCCCGGAGGCAGGCCCTTCGAGCGCTTCTTCCAGCGAAGCGATCCGTTCGCAGCCCGGCGGCGCCTCGGCCAGCGAGCGGCTCAGCACGATGTTGCGCCGCCCCGGCAGGGCCTTGCCGATCGACTCGAACGTGCGCCGGCCCATCACGATGGGATGATCCATGGTCACGGCCTTGAAGTGCTTCAGGTCGGCCGGCAGATGCCACGGCATGCCGCCGTCGCGACCGATGACGCGGTTTTTGCCCATGGCCGCGACCAGGACGATTTCAGGCTGCTTGTTCACGGTCCAATCAAGGCTGTGCAGAAACAAGAACACGGGGTACACGACAAGCTTGCCGATGACGGGCTGTAGGAGCTTGCCCTGCGAGGGCTCTTGTACATGCATGCGGCTTGCCGGGATTCATGCCGTTGGCGCTCACACTGCCCATTGTCGTTCACACTGCAATTGGCGCCTTGATGGGCGGGTGGGACCGGTAGCCGATCAGTTCGAAATCGTCGAACGCGAAGTCCTCGAGTCGCTCGCGCCCGTGATTCAGGCGCATCTGCGGCAGGTCGTAGGGCTCTCGCTGGAGCTGGGTACGGGCCTGTTCGAGATGATTCAGGTACAGGTGCGCGTCGCCGAAGGTATGAATGAATTCGTGCGCCTTCAGCCCCGTGACCTGGGCGACCATCATCAACAGCAGCGCGTAGGAGGCGATATTGAAAGGCACGCCCAGGAAGCAGTCGGCCGAGCGCTGGTAGAGCTGCAGGCTGAGCCGGCCGTCGGCGACCCAGAACTGGAACATGGTGTGGCACGGGGCCAGCGCCATGCGCCCCTCGGCCACGTTCTCGGCCGGGCGCATTCGCTCGTCCGGGAGCGTGGTCGGGTTCCAGGCCGAAATCACGTGGCGGCGCGAGTCGGGACGGCGGCGGATGCGCTCGACGATGCCGGCCAGTTGGTCGATCTCCCCGCCGGCCGGGTCCGGCCACGAACGCCATTGCCTGCCGTATATGGGCCCGAGCTCACCGTTTTCGTCGGCCCACTCGTCCCAGATCGAAACGCCATGATCATTCAGGTAGCCGACGTTGGTCTCGCCGCGGATGAACCACAGCAATTCGTGGATGATGGATCGCAGGTGCAGTTTCTTGGTAGTGACCAGCGGGAATCCCTGGGTCAGATCGAAACGCATCTGGTAGCCGAACACGCTGAGCGTGCCGGTGCCGGTGCGATCGGACTTGCGAATGCCGTTTTCCAGCACGTGTTCGAGCAGGTCGTGGTAGACCTTCATTGGCGGCTCCGATTGGCATGGCGCTCGTCATCATGATTGCCGTTACGATACGCGTAGAACAATAGCGCGATGCCGGCGACGAACATGGGCAGCGAAAGCAACTGGCCCATGGTCAGCCAGTCGAACGCGATATAGCCGAGGTGCGCATCGGGCTCGCGAAAGAACTCGGCGATCCACCGAAACAGCGCATACCCGGCCAGGAAGAGTCCGCCCACGGCGCCGGCGGGACGCGGCTTGCGGGCGAAGATCCAGACGACGGCGAACAGCGTGAAGCCTTCCAGCGCGGCCTGGTAGAGCTGCGAAGGGTGGCGGGCCAGGGGGTCCAGCGCGCCGCTGGCCCAGGCCTGCTCCAGCGACATGCCGGCCAGATCCTCGCGGGTGAGCGCGCCTGGAAACACCATGGCCCAGGGCGCGTCGCTGATCCGGCCCCACAACTCGCCGCCGATGAAGTTGCCGATGCGCCCGAATGCCAGACCCAGCGGCACCACCTGGGCGACAAAATCGCCGATCGTCAGGAAACTGACCCCGATATGGCGGGCGAAAAGCGCCATCGCGACCAGCACGCCGACCAGCCCGCCGTGAAACGACATGCCGCCCTGCTGCAGCCAGATCGGAAACAGCGGGTCGGCGAACCAGCGATCCAGGGCGTAGAACAGCACGTAGCCCATGCGACCGCCGACAACCACGCCGACCACGGCCCAGAACATCAGGTCGCCGACCTGGACCGGGCTGATGGGCCAGTGGCCGGCATGCGCGCGCCGGCGCAGCAGCCACCAGCACGCGCCGAACGCGGCCAGGTAGCTGATGCCGTACCAGTGAATCTGGAGAAATCCGAGATCGAGCGCGACCGGGTCGAAATCGACGAGAAAGGGACGGCTGGGCATTGACTGACGGGTGCTCGGGCGGATGGCTTCGCGGACCTGCATTGTAAACGAGCCGCCGTTGCAGCCTGTTATTCTCTCGAGTCGTCTCCCACGCGCATCCTGCAATGTCGAACCGTCTCGCCGGCGCCTTGAGCCCCTACCTGGAACAGCATGCCGACAACCCGGTCGACTGGTACCCGTGGGGAGCCGAGGCGCTGGAGAATGCCCGGACTTCCGACCGGCCGATTCTGCTTTCGATCGGCTATTCGGCCTGCCACTGGTGCCACGTCATGGCTCACGAAAGCTTCGAGGACGAGGAAATCGCTGCGAAAATGAACGACTGGTTCGTCAACATCAAGGTCGATCGCGAGGAGCGTCCGGATCTTGACCGGATTTACCAGATCGCCCACCAGGTTCTCAGCGGTCGCGGCGGCGGCTGGCCGCTGACGGTATTCCTGGACCCGACCGACCTGGCGCCGTTCATCGCCGGCACCTATTTTCCGCCCACCGCGCGCCATGGACTGATCGGTTTCGGCGAACTGCTTGAGCGCGTGCACAACGCATGGCTGAACCAGCGCGATACGCTCAAGGCGCAGAACCAGCGCATGCACGAGGCGCTTGAAATGATTTCGGCCCAGCGTACACCGCCCGACGAGACCGGCGGTGATCCGGAGCAGGTGCTGCTGGGCCAGCTCGACGCACGGCGCGACCGCCGGCACGGCGGATTCGGCGAGGCGCCCAAGTTTCCGCAGGCACCGATGCTTGAATGGCTGCTGGCGGCGGCCGGCGAAGACGAGCAGGCCGCCGACATGCTGGGCGATACGCTGGACGCGATTGCCGACAACGGATTGTTCGATCACCTGGGCGGCGGTTTCTTCCGCTACTGCGTGGATGCGGCATGGGAAATACCGCACTTCGAAAAGATGCTCGACGACAACGCCCAGCTGCTGCCGGTGCTGGCCGAGGCCGCCACGCGCTGGAACAATCCGCGCTGGGCGCGCGCCGCCGAGTTGACCGCGGAATTCCTCGCGCGCGACTTTCGGCTGAACGACGGCGGACTGGCCAGCAGCCTGGACGCCGACAGTCTGCCGCCGCCGGACGCGGCCGAAGCCCCGGACAAACCGCTGCAGCCCGAAGAAGGCGCCCATTATGTCTGGACGCCGGCGCAGTTCGAGGCCTGCCTGGTCGGCGAGGGCCTGGAACTGGCCCGGGCCCGCTTCGGCCTGGACGGCCCGGCCAACTTCGAGGGCGACAAGTGGCACCTGGTACGTGCCCGCAGCCTCGACGAACTGACCCGCGACGCCGGCGACGCCGCATCGGTCGCCGAGACGCTGGAGCGGGCGCGCGCCCAACTGCTGGCGTGCCGGCAGGCGCGCCCGGCGCCGGCGCGCGACGACAAGATGCTGGCCGGCGCCAACGCGCTGGCCGCTTCCGGACTGATGCGAGCCGGGCGGCTGCATGGCCGCGCCGAATGGATCGGCCTGGGCGTTGAAACCGCCGAAAAGACGTGGCGGCGTCTGTTCGCCGACGCGCCGCCCAGGGCCGTCTGGCGCGATGGCCGGCGCGACCATCCCGCGCTGCTCGACGACCATGCGGCGATGCTGGACGCCTGCCTGGAAGGGCTGCAGTGTCACTGGGACGCCGACTGGCTGGAACGGGCCGAACAACTGGCGGCATCCATCCTGGACCGGTTCTTCGACGCCACCTCCGACACGCTGTACCTGACGCCGGCCGATCACGAGCGACTGATCATGCGCCCGACCGCCAATACCGACGACGCCACGCCGGCCGGTGCCGCACTGGCCGTACGCGCGCTGGGCCGGCTGGGCCATCTGATCGCCAGCAGTGAATGGCTGACGCTGGCCGGGCGGATCGTGGCCGCGGCGCGCGGCGACATGCAGCGTGCGCCGCTGGCCCACGCCGGGCTGCTGCTCGCCGCCGGCGAACTCGAGCGGCCGCGTCCGCAAGTGCTGATCGGAGGCGCGGACGATGAAGCCGACGACTGGCATGCCGCCTTGAGCCGGCGCCCGGGGATTCATTGCTACCGCGTGACCGGTAACGATGGCGCCCTGCCCGGAATCCTTGCCCAGGCGGCCGATGCCGAGGCCGTCCGCGCAATCGTGTGCGTGGGCACGCATTGCCTGGAACCGGCGACCACGCGCGACCAGCTGGAAGCGCGCCTGGCCGCCGGCGGCGACACCGTTCCCGGCTACTGATGGCGGCGAAATTCCTTCAAGCCGTGATCGCAACCCTGGTATGCCTGGCAGCGGCCGATATCGGTCACGCGCAAGACGACGCCGGACAAGACCCGGCCCGGATCGTGTCGCTGGCCCCGCACCTGACCGAACTCGCATTCGAGGCCGGGATCGGCGACCTGCTCGTCGGCGCCGTCGAATGGAGCGATCATCCGGCCGCCGCCCGGGAGATTCCGCGCATCGGCGATGCGTTCCGCTTCGACCTCGAACGCATCCTCCGGATGAAAGCCTCGCACGCCCTGGCCTGGGGAGGCGGAACGCCGTCCGGTGCGCTCGCGAAACTCCGGGAGCTCGGCATCGATGTCGAAGTCATCGAAATCCGGACGCTGGCGCAGATCGCCGGGGCGATCGAGCGGCTGGGGCAGCTCGGCGCCGATCCGGCGGCCGCCGCGGAGCGGGCGGCGGATTTTCGACGCCGGTTGCTGGCGTTCGATCAAGGCGGACCGAGTGGCCGACCGGTCGTGGAAATCTTTTACCAGGTATCGGAAAAACCGCTGTTCACGCTGGGCGGCAGACACGTGATCAACGAGGTGTTCGGTCTTTGCGGCGCCGTGAACGTATTCGGCCGGATACGGACCGAGGCCGCCAGCGTCGACCTGGAGGCCGTGCTGGCGCGCGATCCGCTGGCCATCGTGGCCAGCGACGACGGGCCCGGGAACCCGGCCGCGCACTGGCAGGCCTACCCGGACCTGCGCGCGATTGCCTGCGACAACGTCTTGCGGGTCGATCCCGCGCTGCTGGTCCGCCCCACCCCGCGCGTGCTCGACGGCGCGGCGAAGTTGTGCGAATGGCTGGACCGCGCGGTCAGGCCGGCCGAAAATCCAGCATGCAGAACCGGTCGTGACTGACGTGCGTGTCGCCTGCGACGACCTTCAGCGGATGCTGCATGACCGGCGCATCGACCACCAGGGTGTGAAATTCACCATTTTCGCCGCACGGGTCCACGCCTTCGGGAAGCTGCGCCAGCAGCTCAAAATCCCAGAGTCTTCCCAGCAGGTCGGCTGACAGCACCTGCAGGTCGACGCAGCAGATGCGGGCCTGGAGACCGCCTGAGATCAGTTCGCGGGCCAGTTCGGTGGTATCGGCCTGCCATAGGGGAAACAGCGGCGTCATGCCCAGCTCGGTCATCTGCGCCTCGCGGAACTCGCGAATGTCGGCAAGGTGGATATCGCCGAAAGCGACATGCGCCAGCCCGCTCGCGCGCAGCGGTTCCAGGGCTTCGGCGATGCGGGTGCGATAGGTCGGGTTGTCGCTGGCCTCCGGCAAGCCGATGGCAGTCAGCGGCAGTCCCACCGCGTCTGCCTGGCGGCGCAGCAGCGCCAGCGGCGTGCCATGCAGCGCAATGCGCCGGTCGGTTTGGTTGAAAGTGGTGACCAGGCGCTCGACGGACCATCCCGGAGCTTCGTGCAACCGGATCAGGGCGGCAAGGGAATCCTTGCCGCCACTGAACATCAGCGCGACCGGCCGGGTGGCGCTCAGACCGCCGTCCGGGCCTCGCGGGGCCGCAGCAGCCAGCGCGCCAGCGCCGGCAGCAGCAGCATCGCGCCGATCATGTTGAAGATGAACATGAACGACAGCAGGATGCCCATGTCGGCCTGGAATTTCAGGTCGGAGAACAGCCAGGTCCCCACCCCGACCGCCAGCGTGATGGCGGTGAACAAGACCGCGCGGCCGGTCAGCTGCAGCGTGCGCATGTACGCCTCGTCCAGGGTGGCGCCTTCGTCGAGGTATTCGCGCAGACGGCTGAAGATGTAAATGCCGTAATCGACGCCGATGCCCACGCCCAGCGCCACGACCGGCAGCGTATTGACCTTCAGGCCGATGTCGAGAAACGCCATCAGCGAATAGGCGAGGTAGCTGACCAGCACCAGCGGCAACACGATGCAGATGGTGCCGCGAATGGAACGGAAAGTGATCAGGCACAGCAGCACGATTGCCCCATAGACGTAGAGCAGGATCGGCGTCTGTGCCGCCCTGACCTCCTCGTTGGTCGCCGCCATCACGCCGACGTTGCCGGTCGCCAGCCTGAATCGCAGGCAGTCCTCGGCAGAACCGACCTGCTCCGAGCAGGTGTCGGCTTCGGTCAGCTCCGGCGCGACATCGCCCGAGACCAGGCCGATGGACTGGGCGAAGTCCAGCAACCCGTTGACCTGCTCCGGCGCCGCCGGTTGGGTCTCGGCTTCAGCCGGCTGGCCGTCGGTCACCGCCACCGTCGGCTCGATCGCCAGTTCCCGGCGCAATTCCTTGGCCCGCCCGACCACGCGCTGGATGGTTTCGGCCTTGTGGTCTTCCATGAACACCAGGACCGGCATGGCGCTGCAGTCGCGGTTGAGCAGGCCGGTGTCGGTATCGATGTTCTGCAGGTTCTGGCGCATGACGAAACGGTTTCTCGGCAGCACCTGCCAGCGCAGGCTGCCCTCGTTCCAGCCGGCATTGATGACCTTCGTCACCTGCGGCAGGGTCAGCACCTTCTGGACGCCCTCGACCTGCTCCATCTGCCAGGCGAAGTTGTCGATCCGGTCCATGACCTTGTGGTTTTCGGTGCACGCCTGCGAACTGGTCTCGGCAATCACGCCGAGCTGGTCCACGCCCAGCGCGAAGCGATCGCTGATCAACCGGGCATCGCGGTTGTACCGCGCGTCCTCGCGCAGTTCCGGCACCCCGGCCTCGGAATCGCCGATCTTCATGTCCTGGGACTTGTAGAACGCGCCGACGAACAGCACCGCCGCGACGACAATCGTCACCAGCGCCGGTACGGGTCGGGTGAACCTGGTCAGCGTGCGCCAGATCCAGGACGTCTGCGAAGCCTTGTCGTAGAGCTTCTCGCGGAAGCGCTCGGCGTTGCGCACGCGCGCGTACGACAGCAGTATCGGAAGCAGCAGCAGGTTGGTGAAGATGATCACGGCCACGCCGATGCTGGCCGTCAGCGCAAGCTCCTGGATGATCCGGATATTGATCAGATAGATCGCCAGGAAGCCGATGGTATCGCTGAGCAGCGCGATGGAGCCCGGGGCCAGCAGGCGCGCGAACGTGGCCTTGGCCGCGTCCAGGCTGGAAACGATTGGATATTCGTCGACGGCTTCGCTCCGCCGGTGCAGCGAAGACGGCGAATGCCCGCCGAAGAGCTTTTCGGCCGTCCAGCCGCTGATCATCTGCACGCCATGACTGACCCCGATGGCGAAGATCAGGAACGGCGTGAGGATGTTCATCGGGTCGATGCCGTAGCCCAGCAGGCTCAGGATTCCGAGCTGCCAGATCACGGCCACCGTGGAACAGACCAGTGGCAGGGCAGTCAGCCACAGCGACTTGGAATAGAACGCGAGCAGCAATGCGGTGATCAAAAACGCGACGCCGAAATACGCGATGACGCCGCGCGCGCCGTCGGCGATATCGCCGACGATCTTGGCAAACCCGATGATGCGAACCGAGTGCTCCTCGTCCTCGAACTCGGTCCTGATCGCTTCCAGCTGCGCGGCGACCTGCTGATAGTCCAGCGACTCGCCGGTTTCGGGATCGGTCTCCAGCAGATTCGCCCAGACCATCGCGCCGGAGAAGTCCTCGGCGACCAGGCGCCCCACCTCGCCGGACTTGATGATATTGGAGCGCACTCGCTCCATCATTTCCGGCGTCGGGGCGAAATCGGCCGGAATCACGTTACCGCCGGCGAAGCCATCCTCTACGACCTCGACGAAACGTACGTTGGGTGTAAAGATCGAGCGCACGCTGGCGCGGTCAACGCCGGGCAACAAAAACACCTGGTTGCTGATCTTTTCGAATTTCTCGAAGAAATCAGGGGTGAACATGTCCCCGTCACGTTGCATGAGCGCGACCAGGATGCGATTGGCGCCACCGAACTCCTCGTAGAACTGGAAGGTCTGCATGTATTCGTGCGCCAGCGGCAGCTGTTTCTTGAAACCGGCATCCACACGCAGTTGAGCCAGATAGAAAGCCATTACCGCGGTACCGATCAGGAATATCAGCAGGATCAGGGGACGAACCGAAAAGATCGCGTTGGCAAGCCGGGCCTTGAACCCGGTGTTGTTACTCATGTTCGACTCCGTCTTCTCCGACCAGGATCAATGCTCCGTCTTCGCCCGTCGTCACGGCGGCATAGTCACCGCCGAGCTGGTCGGCGTCGCGCTGCACGTCTCCATCGGGCTCGACCCTGAGCCGTGTGGCGCCGGCGCCCACCAGCACCGCCGTACCGTCTTCGAGGACGGTGCCGCCCATCAGGGTCTGCTCGCCTTCGACCGGTACGTCGCTCCAGTTATCACCGAAGTCACAGCTCTTCAGGACGTGGCCACGCAGGCCGAACGCCAGGATGCAATCCCGTTGCTGAACCAGACCGAAAAGCGAGCCCGTGTAGGGAAAACGGAACGCGTCCCAGGTTTCTCCCTCATCGCTGCTGCGAAACCCGTAACCGCGCTCGGCGGCAACCATCAGCCGATCGGAATCGACCTGAATAATGGCGTTGAGATGGCATTCGCCGAATTCATAGCAGCCCTTGTTGACCAGCGTCTCGGCTTCTTCGGCGCTCGGCGCTTCGGGATCACCATCAGGCAGCGTCTCGATATCGCCCTGCCGACGCGCGGTGTCGGCCCAATCGATGCTCTCGGAAGTGACACGGTCGGTCAGGCGCCCGGTCGTCCAGTTGATGCCGCCATCCTCGGTTGACATGAATCGACCGTAAGCGCCGATTGCAAAGCCCTTGTTCGGATTGAGGAACATCACGTCGAGCAACGGCTCCTGGGCCTCGGGCTCGAAATGCTGAATGAACCAGGTCTCGCCGGCATCGGTGCTGGAAATGATCGTTGCGTCGTGGCCCACGCTCCAGAGTCGTCGCCCGAAGCGGGTCACCCGGGTCAAGGTTGCCTGGACCGGCACCGAAGCGGCCTGTCGCCAATCCCGTCCGTCAGCGGAAAGCAGGACATGCCCGCGAGAACCCACGGCCAAAAAGCCTTCGCCGGCGCGAATGACATCCAGCAACAGGCTTTCATCCGCCAATCGGGCCTGAATTGCCGGCTTGGGCTCGATATCCCGCTGCTGTGCCGGCAAATCCGGCGAGATCGCGACGATGGCCGACAGCGCGAGCAGCGCGAGGGCTGCAGCCGGTGTAGGGGGGGCTTGCATCAGTCGACTCCGTGTTCGCCACGCGCGAACGACCGGCCCGGGTTGCCGGGCCGGCCGACCGCCAGTAACAAGATCGAGGGCACGCGATTCGATCAACGGCGTCCGCGATTACGCAACGCCTGCGGCGTGTAGTTGCTGGGCGAAAGTTCCACGTCAAAGGTGTTGACGGGATCCTGGTTGTCCATGCCGACCGCCACGTAACGACCGGAAAGCAGATCCATATGGCTTTCGATCGTCGACCAGAAGGTAGGCACATCATAGTAGTTGACCGAATGGGCTTCCGATGCGCGCCACAGCTGACCACGCTGGTCGTAGTGATCGGTCAGCAGTATCTGGTAGGAATCCTCGTCGAGATAAAAGGTACGCCGCGGATGAATATGGCGCGTGCCTTCCTTCAGGTTGGCCTCGATGACCCAGACGCGGTGCAGCTCGTAGCGCATGTATTCCGGATTCAAATGGCCGGCCATGACCAGGTCGTCGATCTCCACGTCGCCGCTGTGCGCGCCATAGGAGTTGTACGGCACGTACATCTCCTTCTTGCCCACGACCTCCCAGTCATAGCGGTCCATGGCGCCGTTGAACATGTCGGTCATGTCGTTGGTGCGAAGACCGTCCGAAGCCGTGCCGGGGTTGTCGTAGGCCACGTTGGGCGCGCGCCGCACGCGGCGCTGACCCGGATTGTAGATCCAGGCCTGGCGGGGTTGCGCGATCTGGTTGAGCGTTTCGTGTACCAGCAGGATATTGCCGGCCAGGCGCGCCGGCGACTCGACTTCCTGGAAGAAGTACAACAGGATGTTGTTGATCTCCTCGATCGTCGCACCTTCCTTGTAATACAGGCCGAGCAACTCTTCGCGCAGCTTCACCAATTGGTAGTTTCCGCCTGTGGTCGGCGCAACCTGGTTGTTGTAGCGCGTACCGCCGATGCCCTTGTATTTGAGCTTGTGATTCCACATCAATTCATATGAATTCTGCGGTAGCGGGAACGGGAAACCGACCGAGGCATTTTCCACGCCTTCGCCGTTGGCAACCAGTTCGGCAGTGGCGGCATTCTCGATGGTCGCCTCGTAAACGCGCTCCTTGAAAGACGCACTGCGGCGGGTCGGATAGACCCGCATGAAGTAGGTCTCCGGATAGCGCTCGAAGGTCGCGATCTGGCCGGCCGACAGTCGGTCTTCGTATTCGCGGAAATTTTCGCCATTGATCACGAATTGCGGCTGATCACCGGCAAACGGGTCCGGGTGCCGGTCGCCTGGCTGGTAGCCGGCCGGCCAGTCTTCCTCGCTCAGGCCGCCCGTCCAGGCCGGAATCTCGTCGCCGTTGCCGGCTCTGATCGAACCCATCGGGGTGAGATCCTCGCCCAGGCGCGCGATATTCTCCGGGGTTCTCGCAATGACGCCCTCGGCCGCCGCCGAGCCGGCGCCGGTCGATCGGGTGTCTGCAGACGCAGCGCTTGCGGCCGCTTCGGCAGCTTGGCGATCAGCCATCTGCTCGACCTGATCGGGCTCCATGTCGACCGCAGTTTCGTCCATCGGCCGCTCGTCGGCGAGTTGGTCGCCTCTTTCCGGCATCTGTTGCTGTTGCGCCGCCGCGGCAGCGGCTTCGGTTTCGACGCTCGCCAGCGCTTCGCCGCGAGCTTCGGCGGCGGCCTGCTGCGCTTCGGCCCGGGCCGCCTCTTCGGCGGCCTGGCGTTCGGCCTCGACGCGCGCCGCTTCCCGCTCGGCTGCCTGACGCGCAGCCTCGGCCTCGGCCCGGGCAGCTTCTTCGGCGGCCCTGCGCTCTGCCTCCGCGCGGGCGGCTTCTTCCTCGGCGGCCAGACGGGCAGCTTCAGCCTCGGCCCGGGCGGCTTCTTCGGCGGCCTGGCGTTCCGCCTCGGCGCGCGCAGCTTCCTCTTCGGCGGCCAGACGGGCAGCTTCGGCTTCGGCCCGGGCGGCCTCTTCGGCGGCCTGGCGTTCCGCCTCGGCCCGCGCGGTTTCGGCTTCGGCGCGGGCCGCTTCCTCTGCGGCCTGGGCGGTTTCTTCAGTGGATTCGGACGCGTTGCTTTCCGGAGTTGAACCGCATGCAGCGATGGTCAACGCGAGCAGGGCCGCGGCAAGCAGCCTCTGGATGTTCTGAGTTGGTTGAGTCGACATGAGTTTCTCCGATTAGAACGAGTAGCTGATCGCGGCCGAGACGAAATCGCGATCTTTCAGCAGATTGTTTTTGCCACCACCAAAGAAGTTGGTGTAGGCGAAGTTCACGCCCCAGCGACTCAACAGCGTGAAGTTGGCCCCCAGCGTGAGCGACTTGCGGTCTTCGACGAAGTTGCCGCCCGGCCCGGGCGAAACGCCTGTGACGTCATGGTTGAACGCCACGCGGGGGGTCAGGTTCCACGCCGTGCCCATGAAGGAGTTGTAGGTCGGCGCGACAACCAGGCGATAACCCCAGCTGAAACTGGTTGCGAAGCCATCCCGGGTCGTGACCGGATTGCGCAGATCGCCTCCATTGAGCTCGCTGCCGATGCCGCCGCCGGTATCGGTGCCGGGACCGTTGAAGCGCAGCTCGGACCAGTCGGGCAGATCCCACACGTGCATCGCGCCGATCTCGCCGACGAGCGCAACGTCGTTGGCGCCCAGCCAGCGCACCGGACCGGTCAGCCGGGTGAAGGTCATCTGTGCGCGTGACACTTCGCGCCGCAGGTATCCCTTGATGTCCTCGCCGGCCTCGAAATCACCGAGCTGGCTGCGGAATCGAAGCGCCGGTTCCGGAATGACATTGTTCAGCGGCGACAGGCCGGCAAACAGAACTTCCACATCGTCGATCTGCAGCGGCAGATTCGGGGCATAACTGACCTCGCCCTGCCATGCCCACTTGCTGTCGAAGATCGTAGTGTTGAAACTCCCGGCGATCACGTCGATGTCTTCGGGATAGACGATATTGAAGCGGCCCGACGAGACGTTCGTGTCGGTCACGCTGGTGCCGCTGATCAGCGGCAGGCGGCTGTGGTAGCGCAGGTAATACAACCCGAACTCGGTGTCATTCAGCCAGGGCGCGTAATAACGAAGCGCGGCACCGAATTGCCCGAATTCGCTGGGCCGGTCATCCTGGGCCCGCGGCAGTGCGCCGGCGGGCATGCAGTTGATCGGCGTCGGATCGACGCCGCAGCCGGGCAACGGCAGCGGATCGTCGGGGAAGCGCCCGAAGCCGAGCATCGCGTATTGGCCGCCGTCGACGGCGAAGTCGTTGCTCGAAAAGAACGTGCCCCGCGGTTCGGGTTCGACCCGGTCCCACTCGAACATGACCAGCGCCTCGGCCGAAAGGTTCCGGGTCAGGTCCACCGTGGCCCGAACCATGCCCAGCGGAATGAAGGCATCGCGAAGCTCGGCGCCGGCGTTTCGCAGCGCCGACACGTCGACCGGATTGAGCACGCTCAAACCGCCGGGGATGAACGTGCTTTCACCCCAGCTCACGACCTGGCGGCCGACGCGAAGCGAGGCCAGGCGACCACCCTCGAGCTCGAAGTCGCCGTAGACGTAGGCGTCGAGCATGCGCGCGCGTTGCCCGGCGATGTCCTTGGCGTCGCTGCTCAGCGCATCCTTGTCGTTGAGCTTGAAGTCGTGGAAGAAGTTGCCGCGCAGGAACATGCCGTAGTTCTTGTAGCTGAACTCCATCTCCGAAGTGATCCTGGCCTGATTGAAGATCATCTCGCCGGAATCGAAATTGAGGTTGCCGTCGTCGCTGTTGTTGGAAAACCGGCCCGGTGCGCGAACCTGCTGCTCGATCGGCACGTTGATGATGGCGGGATTGAAGGTCTCCTTGCCGACATTGTCGTCGTCGCGATCGGCAACCCTGAGCCCGGTCGAGTACGAAATGGTGGTGTCGATATTGAGGCTGTAGTTGGGACCGCTCAGATCGATCGCCTGGACCGAGCCGGCGGCCAGCGCCATGCCGATCGCACCAGTCAGCAAAGAAGGACGGAGCACGGCGCGCTTGGCGTTGTCTTGTTGAGTTTTCATGGCTTCGAATTCTCCCTTGCTCAGTCGTTCTGGATTACGGACGGGTCATTGACGACGACCGTGGTGCCGCCGGACGAAATCAGACTGGCGGCCTGGCCCTGCATCTCGGCGGTTACCGCCGGACTTGCGGACGGATCCAGAAGCGAGCCGTGCGAACCCTGGTTGAAGCGCGTCGCGCCCCGGATTCCGGCCGCGCTCTGGGAGGTTTCGGTAATCGGATCCAGGCCCATGATGCGAATCATCGGTTCGGTGCCGGC
>JAGXKW010000058.1:7867-16108 GCA_018334995.1 Wenzhouxiangellaceae bacterium | reverse complement strand
TTGTCGCTGACATGTATGAAATGCTCCTTGCCTACTCTTGCTCGTTGGCTTCGACCATTGCAGGCCTACTGTAGTGAAAACCCTGAATCCATTCAACGCCGATCTGACGAACGATGCGTGCCTGCGATTCGGTCTCGACGCCCTCGGCCACCAGCACCACATTGGTCTGATCGGCCAGGGCCTGAAGCCCCTGGATCAACTGGGTATACCCGGACTGGACGTCGATAAAGCGAACCAGGCTTCGATCAAGCTTGACGAAATCGACCAGGTTCGAACCGATCAGATCCAGGTTCGAGAAACCGGGGCCGAAATCGTCCAGCGCGAAACGGATGCCTTCATCGCGCAATTCATCCATGGCGGATCTCGAAGCCATCAGGTTGACCGGTCCACCGAATTCCACGAGTTCGAGAATCACCCGGTTCGGATCGATGTCCCGGTATTCCAGCTCAGCTCGCAGAAACTCCACGAAACGTTCGCGATGCAGGGAATTGGGATGAATATTGATGCTGAACCACGACGTCGACGGAAGCTGTGCAACCGCATCCAGGCAGCTCAGCGTGATGTCCTCGTCGAACAGCAAGCCTCGCCGTTTATAGCCCTGTTCGACAAAGTCCAGCGGCGAAAGATGCGAGAGTCCCCCGTTCGACCGAACGAGAAATTCGGTCCATTCGTTGATCTCCGGCCGAACCGACCGACAGATATGCTGCACGGCCATTCGGCACGGCAACACCTGTGAATCGAGGCTCAGCACGTAATGTTCTGGTGTCGGCGCAATCATTTCCGATCCCTTCTCTCTGGTGATAGACATTAATGCAATTAGCCAGAATTGTCAATATCCAATGATGGCTATTTACCGTTGGAATAGACATTAATGCACTTAGCCATTTTTGTCAATAACCAATTTTGTCTAATTTTTCAGCCCGGGAAAATTGATCCGAAACCGCTATGATTATCCTCCGCAAACTCCCGAAAAACCGCCATGGATTCCGATAAGCTTTTGTTCTCAAACAATAAAATGTCGCGGATTTACCAGCAGCTGGTCAACGAGGAAGACGCTCGCGTATGCACCGACATCTCCGAAAGCGCCTGCAGGGTGGTGCCGGGAAATTTTTTTCTGCAGGTCGCGACGCAGTTTCTGACCAAGCTCGGCGACGCCATCGCCAACCCGAAAACCGTGCTCGCCTGGCTGATGTCGGCGCTTGCCGCACCGGCGGCGTTCACGGCGTTTCTGGTGCCGATCCGCGAATCGGGCTCGCTGATTCCGCAACTCATCATCGCCGCCTGGGTCCGCCGGCAGGCGATACGCAAGTGGACCTTCGTGCTCGGCTGCGTGCTCCAGGGATTGGCCGTGGCCGGCATGGGCGTGGTCGCCGTCACGCTGGAGGGCAGCGCCGCCGGCTTCGCGCTGCTGGGCGCGCTGGTCGTTTTCAGCCTCTCGCGCGGGCTGTGTTCGGTCGCGTCCAAGGACGTGCTGGGCAAGACGGTGCCCAAGACCCGGCGCGGGCGCGTCAGCGGCTGGTCGCAGTTCCTGGCCGGCATCGTCACGATCGGCGTGGGCGCTTCACTGCTGCTGGGCACCGGCGAGGAGGCCGGCATGACCCGCTGGCTGCTCCTGCTGGCCTTAGCGGCCGCGCTTTGGATGCTGGCAGCCGGCACCTACGCCGCCATCCGCGAGTTTCCGGGCGCGACCGAAGGCGGCGGCAACGCGATCACCGAAGCGCTCGGCCGCCTGTCGCTGTTGCGCACCGATCGGGAGTTCCGCCAGTTCGTGATCGCGCGTTCGCTGTTGCTGTGCTCGGCGCTCAGTGCGCCGTTCTTCATCATGCTGGCGCACCAGAACACCGAGGGCGCGATCGTGGCGCTGGGGCTGTTCGTGATTGCCGACGGCGTCGCCAGCCTGGTATCGGCCCCGTTCTGGGGCAAGTTCGCCGACCTGTCCAGCCGCAGGGTGATGATCATTTCGGGCACCAGCGCCGCGTTCACCGGCCTTGCGCTGGTCGCCGTCGTCAACGGGATTCCGGCAGTCGCCGACCAGGCCTGGCTGTATCCGCTGTTCTTCTTCCTGCTCTCGGTCAGCCATTCCGGCGTCCGCATGGGCCGCAAGACCTACATCGTCGACCTGGCCGGCGGCAACAAGCGCACCGATTACGTTGCCGTGAGCAATACCGTGATCGGTTTCGTGCTGCTCGCCGCCGGCAGCATCGGCGCGCTGAGCTCGGTCATTTCGCTGGCCGGCGTCATCATCGTCCTCGCCGCGATGGGTCTGCTGGGGGCATGGATGTCTTCGCGGCTGCCGGAAGTGACGGAATGACGGTTTTAGATTTTAGGGCTTAGGGTCTTCCCTTAACACTTAAAACCTAAAACCGCTTCTTCAAGCCGCAAATCCCTGCTTCTTGATCTGGTGGATCTGGTCGCGGATCTTCGCGGCCTGCTCGAACTCGAGATTCTCGGCGGCGCTGAACATGTCCTTTTCGAGCTGGCTGATGCGCCTGGCCGCCTCGGCGGCCGACATCGGCTCGACCTCGTAGCCGCCCGGCGCTTCTGCCGCCTTGCCCGGGTCGTCGCGCGCCGACTTCTTCTTGCCCGGCGTGGCGTGCGCGTCGGCCATGATGTCGGCGATGTTCTTTTCGATGGTCCGCGGCGTGATGCCGTGCTCGGCGTTGAACGCCACCTGCTTGTCGCGCCGCCGCTCGGTCTCGTCCAGCGCGCGCTTCATCGAGCCGGTGATGCTGTCGGCATACAGGATGGCCTTGCCACGCACGTTGCGCGCGGCCCGGCCGATGGTCTGGATCAGGGAGCCTTCCGAGCGCAGGAACCCCTCCTTGTCGGCATCCAGGATTGCGACCAGCGAAACCTCCGGCAGATCCAGGCCTTCGCGCAGCAGGTTGATGCCCACCAGCACGTCGAACACGCCCAGGCGCAGGTCGCGGATGATCTCGACCCGTTCGACGGTGTCGATGTCGGAGTGCAGGTAACGCACCCGCACATCGTGCTCGGCCAGGTATTCGGTGAGGTTCTCGGCCATCCGCTTGGTCAGCGTCGTCACCAGCACCCGGTCGCCCTCGCCGACCCGCTCGCGGATTTCCGACAGCAGGTCGTCGACCTGGCTGTCGACCGGACGGATCTCGGTTTCCGGGTCGACCAGGCCGGTCGGGCGCACGACCTGTTCGGCGACCACGGCCGAACGCTCCAGCTCCCACGGCCGCGGGGTGGCGGAGACATGAATCGTCTGCGGCGCACGCGCTTCCCACTCTTCGAAGGTCAACGGCCGGTTGTCCAGCGCCGACGGCAGCCGAAAACCGTACTCGACCAGCGTCTCCTTGCGCGAGCGGTCGCCCTTGTACATGCCGCCGATCTGCGGCACGGTCACATGCGACTCGTCGAGGATCAGCAACGCGTTGTCGGGCAGATAGTCGAACAGCGTCGGCGGCGGCTCGCCGGGCTGGCGGCCGGTCAGGTGGCGCGAGTAGTTCTCGATGCCCTGACAATAGCCCAGCTCCATCATCATTTCGAGGTCGAAACGGGTGCGCTGCTCGAGCCGCTGAGCCTCGAGCAGCTTGCCGGCGCCCTTGAGCTGCTCCAGGCGCTCGCCCAGTTCCAGCTTGATCGCCTCGGCGGCGTCCAGCACCACCTGGCGCGGGGTGACGTAGTGGGTCTTGGGGAAAATGGTGAGTTCGTCGAGTGATTCCCGCACCTCGCCGGTCAGCGGATCGAACTGGCTGATGCGCTCGATTTCATCGTCGAACAATTCGACCCGCACCGCCTCCTCGTCCGAATCGCCCGGAAAGATGTCGATGACTTCGCCGCGCACGCGGTACGTGCCGCGCCGCAGCTCGAAATCGTTGCGCGCGTACTGCATCTCGGCCAGCTTGCGCAGGATCATGCGCTGCTCCATCACCGCACCGGTCTGCAGTCGCAGGGTCATCTTCAGAAAGCTCGACGGGTCGCCCAGGCCATAGATGGCCGAGACGGTGCCGACGATCAGCGAGTCCGGCCGCTCCAGCAGCGCCTTGGTCGCCGACAGCCGCATCTGCTCGATATGCTCGTTGATCGAGGCGTCCTTTTCTATAAAGGTATCCGACGACGGCACGTAGGCCTCGGGCTGGTAGTAGTCGTAGTAACTGACGAAATACTCGACCGCGTTGTCGGGAAAATACGCCTTGAACTCGCCGTAAAGCTGCGCGGCCAGGGTCTTGTTGGGCGCCATGATCAGCGTCGGGCGCTGGGTGCGCTCGATGACATTGGCCATGGTGAAGGTCTTGCCCGATCCGGTCACGCCCAGCAGCGTCTGATGCTGGCTGCCACCGCCCACCGCATCGACCAGCCGCCGGATCGCATCGGGCTGGTCGCCGGCAGGCTCGTACTTCGAGGCCATGCGGAATTTTTTCAGGGGCCGGACCTGCGGTCGGGTTGAGGCCATCGTCGATACACGCGCTTCGATCAAGTCTCTATAATTGTGGTCGATCGGCGGTCAATGCAATGCCGCCGCGTATCTCGACGGGGACAATTCATGCCAATCCGCACCGCGCAACGCGTCGCCAAGGTCAAGCCTTCCGCCACCATCGCCATGTCGATGAAAGCCGCCGAACTCAAGGCCGCCGGGCGCAACATCATCAGCCTGAGCATGGGCGAGCCCGACTTCGACACACCGGATCACATCCAGCAGGCCGCGATCGACGCGATCCGGGAAGGCCGGACCCGCTACACCCCGGTCGACGGCACGCCCGCGCTCAAGGACGCGATCATCGAAAAATTCCGGCGCGACAACGGCCTGGAGTACGCCCGCGAGCAGATCCTGGTTTCCTCGGGCGCCAAGCAGTCGCTGTACAACCTGGTCCAGGCAATGATCGATCCCGGCGACGAGGTGCTGATCCCGGCGCCATTCTGGGTTTCCTATCCCGACATGGTTCGCCTGGCCGGCGGGGCACCCGTCACGCTGCAGGCCTCGCTGGAGGCCGGCTTCAAGATCACCCCGGCCCAGCTGCGCACGGCGATCACCGACCAGACTCGCCTGCTGGTATTGAATTCGCCCGGCAACCCGACCGGCCGCGCCTACACCCGCGACGAACTCGAAGCGCTGGGCGAGGTGCTCGATCGGTTCCCGCGCGTGGCCATTGTCTCCGACGACATCTACGAACACATCTGGTGGGCCCAGGAGCCGTTTTCGACGCTGGCCGAAGTCTGTCCGCACCTGGCCGAACGCACCATCGTGGTCAACGGCGTATCCAAGGCCTATGCCATGACCGGCTGGCGCATCGGCTACGCCGCCGGCGGCGCCGAGGTGATCAAGCAGATGCGCAAGATCCAGGGCCAGAGCACGTCCAATCCCTGCTCCATCAGCCAGGCCGCGGCCGAAGCCGCGCTGACCGACAGCCAGGCCTGCGTCGAGCGGATGTGCAAGGAATTCCACAAACGCCACGACTGGCTGGTGCCGGCACTCAACGAACTGCCCGGCCTTCATTGCAGCCCCGGCGAAGGCGCCTTCTACGTGTTCGCCGACTGCAGCGAAGCCATCGAAATGCTGGGACTCGACGGCGATCAGCCCTTCTGCGAGTATCTGCTCGAACACGCCGGCGTCGCGCTGGTGCCGGGCAGCGCATTCGGGGCCCCGGGCCACGCGCGCTTTTCGTTCGCCTGCAGCATCGAAAACCTCGAGCAGGCCGTCGAACGCATCGGCGAGGCGCTGAAACCGGCTTCCTGAGCCCGCCCGGGCAGTTTCCTACCGGAATCAGGGAAATTTCCCTACCCGACCTCGGCCGAATCACCGACTGACCGGAATCCGGCTGGAAGCGACCATTTCTCCCATCGACTCGACGGGAGAAAACAATGCACGGCAGGAACGGCGGACTTACCCTCATGGAAATGATGCTCGCGGTGTCCATTGCCGCAGTGCTGATGAGCATCGCGATGCCCTCGCTCCACGATCTGCTGCAGCGCCAGCGCATCAGCGCCGCGGCCAACGAACTCGTGGCCGGCCTCAACCTGGCCAGGCAAAACGCGGTCTTCCAGCGCGAAATCACCGTGATGTGCCCCACCGCGGACGGCACGAGCTGTTCCGGCGGCAATCGCTGGCATCGCGGATGGATCGTTTTTCGCGATCCCGACCGCAACCGCGCGGCGGATGCGCCCTCCGACATCCTGCGCGCTGGCAGCGGCGTCGAAGGCCTGATCATGGACTCTGCGGGGCGAACGCTGGTTCGCTACCGGCCGTCGGGCTTTGCCACCGGAACAAACCTGACCATCAAGCTCTGCGACCCGGACAATCCGTCGAACGCGCGCGCGGTCGTCGTCTCGAACCCGGGCCGTCCCCGGACCGGCGACCTGCCCGCCCACCTCAGCTGCCCCGAATCGGGCGCATGACCGGAAAAAAGCGCGCGACGGTCTTGACGAAAAGGCCTTCACCGGTGACAATATCGGGCTTGCAACAAATCCCCGGTAGCTCAGCTGGTTAGAGCGGGTGACTGTTAATCACTAGGTCGTTGGTTCGAATCCGACCCGGGGAGCCAGATAAAACAAGGGCTTGCGTCATCCGGCGCAGGCCCTTTTTCTTGCGTGTACCGGATATGTACCACCTCAGATCGGCCATATACCAGCCCGGCGACTCCGGACTTGCCTGCCGCCTCGGAATTTTCCTACGCTCGATTTCCGCTTTTCCTACGAATCGCCGGGCGGTTTTCCGATTGCGCCAAATCGGGCCGGGGCGAAGCTGGCTGCGGATGCTCGGCAGGCAAGTCCGTTTCGGCACGAATCCCGTCAGGCCCGGCGGTCTTGGCAAGCCTTGGCTGCAAGCTCGTGCAGGACTTGAATCGTGGTGTCGATTTCTGCGAGATGTGTTCGGTGACAGACCGCCGCCATGCGCAACGTGAACCGGCCTCCCAATCGGGTCGAACTGAGAAATATCCGGCCATCCCGCTGTACCGCCTCCACAAGACGCTGGTTCAGTGCGTCGTCGCCCTTTTGCCGAAAGGTCACCACCGACAGATCCGGCGTCGGACCCACTTCGAACAAATCCGAGGCCGCCATCTGTGCGTGAAAATACCGGGCCAGCAGCAGCTTTTCAGACAAGGCCGCACGAAACGGCGCCAGTCCCAGCACCTGCAGGGGCAACCACATGCGAAGCCCTCGAAAATGCTTGGTCAACTCAGGCGACAGGTCCGCCGGCGAGTCTTCGTCAAGACTTGCCATGGTGTCCTGAAGATAATCAGCGTCGCCACGATGGGCCTGTTTCAATAACGCGCCGTCACGCACCAGCAACGCGCCCGACCCGTAGGGCAGAAAAAGCGTTTTGTGCGGATCCATGACGACCGAGTCGGCCTGCTCGATGCCGGCCAGCTTCTCGCGGCCCTCATCGGTAAGCAGAAAAAACCCGCCGTAGGCCGCATCGACGTGCAGCCACAAGCTCTCGCGCGCCGCGATCTCACCCAAAGGCGACAATGGATCGACCGAACCCGTATTGGTGGTACCGGCGGACAGCAACAGCATCCACGGCAGCATGCCTTCCTGGCGGTCTTTTCGGATGGCAGCCGCCAACGCCTCCGGACGCATGCGCAAGCGTTCGTCGGCGGCGACGTGCCGCCGTTGCACAGCGCCCAGACCGGCGATATGCATGGCCTTGTCCACGCAGTGATGGGTGTGTTCGGTCACGTAGACGACCGCGCGCGGGATATTCTCGCCACTGATGCCGCGGGCGTCGCGTGCCGTCACGATCGCTGCCAGGGTCGCGCCGCTGCCGCCGGCCGACAAGTAGCCCGACGCGCCTTTCGGCAACCCGGCCAACCCGGCCATCCACCGTACCAGCTGGTTTTCGATTCGAACCGCACCCGGGCTGGCGAAAAAAACGCCGGCGTAGCGGTTTGAAATTGCGGCCAGAAAATCCCCCAGCGCGGCGTGGAAAAGGCCGCCGCCGGGGACGTATCCGGTAAATCGACCCGAGGTCGGGGCAATGCCTTCGCGGTCGACAAAGCGGTCGATCAACTCGAGTGCATGGTCCAGCCCGATGCCGGTCTCGGCGATCGGGCAGTCGAGAAGGCCGGCCGCCTTCCCCGGGCCAAGCTGATAGGCGGGCGCATGCTCGACCGCACTCAGGTAGGCGTCGGCATGGCGCATCACGCGGCGACCGTGCTGCAATCGTATATCGCTGCCGGGATCCAGGGTGCGGGCGACCCGCTCGAGCTCGGACAGGCGCTGGTAGTCGTCGGAATCGAACATTGCAAAAACCATACACCGAAAGCCCTCGCCCGT
>JAGXKW010000058.1:0-7510 GCA_018334995.1 Wenzhouxiangellaceae bacterium | reverse complement strand
ACGGCGAGCCGGTTCCCGGATGGATCCAGGCCGATATCGGCAGGTCGGCCGGGAGTCCGGATCAGGATTTCGGCTTCCCCGTCGCGAACGAACCAGATCGTCTGGTCGTGCTGGGAGGCGATCAGCAGTCCGCCTTGCCAGGGCTCCAGTCCGTCCATGTTGCCGCCGGCCGGCAACGTCCCGCCGTCGATGAGATCGCCCTGGGCCGGGCGGTAACCGATGAGCTTGCGGCCGCCGCCCCAGGGCCCGAGCATGAGCGCTTCGCGGCCCGGATCCCAGACCACGCCGTTCGGCGGTGAGGCGAGCCCCTCGTCGACGACGACCGATATTTCACCGTCAGCAATCCGGAACAATCGTGCATTGCCGGTATCGGTCAGATAGAGCGCGCCTTCGGGTCCGATCTCGACGTCGTTGAGAAATCCCGGCTCGAACATGGAAAAGTCGATGAATTCGAGATGCGCCCCGGTTCGGCGGTCGAAGGCGTGCAAGCCGTCCGCGTCGGCGACCCACAGGCGCTCACCCTCAATCCGCATCCCGCGCGGGCCATGCAGCGGGTGGTCTTCGGTTCCGGTCATGAATTTCCGCTCGAGGATTTCCCCGTCGGATGCGATCTTCGAGACGAAGCCGTTGGCATCGCCGGCCGCATCGCCGTTGAAGTTCGAGACGAACCAGATCTCCTGCTGCGCGTCCCAGTGGACGGCTTCCGGCCCGGCCAGACCCTCGATGACGGCGATGCGTTCGTCGACACCCTGGACGTCGCCGGCCTCGCCCGCGACGACCGCCGACGCCGCCACCAGCATCAGCAATGTGCTTGAAAAAAGAATGACTCGCTTCATTGCATCTCCTCCCGCAGGCGCAGCATCGGTGGACAGTGCATCCAATTTACCGCGGACGCGACCCGGCGGCAAATCGGACCGATAAACCAGCAGGAATTGTGCGTGTTCCGATCTGGGCGTTACAAGATTCAGCCCGTGCAATTCCTTCAGGCGATGCCCCTCCTGCGCCGAAATATCAGGTGCGCCGTATGCTGCGCCGGCAAAATGCGTTTCGGTCACTGGCGCCCGTGAACCGTATAGACCATACGGATTTGTACATCCGAGCACGCGTACCGAAACCGCGGCCGTCAGAACCGGCAATCGCCCGCGTCGCGTCAAGGCGGGGGTGCGGCTGTAGCCGGCTTCGGCTCGTGGCCGCAAAGCCGGGCGCCCCCTGCGACCCAATGCACAGGCGCGCCGGCCTGACCTATCGGCTTGCATCCCTGCACTTCAAAAAACGACTTCAGCCCGCGCTTCGCCGGGCGCGGCCCGGCGTCGCTCGTGGCTTGACCGGCCAATGCCGGGAAAAGAGACAGATTTCGCAGTTCGATTGGCGATGGCAGGTCAGAAAGGGACGGAATTCGACCGCCGCAGGCTGCACCAGGGCTCAGACGGCAAGCGGACGCGGCTCCGGATACCGCTGGAAATCAGGAAATGCGGCGCTTATACTTTTTGGAGGCTATACGCAGCGACAGCATCCTGATGGTCTTGGACGCCGGATTCCGGCTGGGCGAGTGGCGGGTGCAGCCGGATCGAAATCGCCTGGCGGGGGAAGCAAGCGACGCCCGGCTCACGCCGCGCGCCATGCAGGTGCTGGTTTATCTGGCCGAGCACGCCGGCGAAGTCGTGACCCGCGATGACCTGAGCAAGGGGGTGTGGCATCCGTCCGTCGTCACGGACGATGCATTGACCCGGATCATCTCGAAACTGCGACGCGTGCTCGGGGACCGGCCCGGCGAGCCGAAGTTCATCGAGACGATTCCGAAACGCGGCTATCGCCTTGTGGCGACGGTCGAACCGGTTGGCCCCGCGGCTGCCGGCGAGGCCTCCGGCTCGACTATCGCGGTGTTGCCGTTCCAGACGATCGGCAGTGGCGTGAGCGAGGCCATCGCCGAGGGTCTGCATCAGGACCTGCTGACCCGGCTGTCGGAAGCGACGGAGCTGAAGGTCATCTCCGGCACTTCGGTCCGCCGATACCGCGACACTGAACTCAGCCTCCCCGAAATCGGCCGCCAGCTCGGTGCCGCGTGGATCGTCGAGGGGTCGGTCCAGCAAAGCGAAGAAACGCTCCATGTCAATGCGCAGCTCATCGCTGCCGCCGCCGACCATCACCGATGGGCACGTACCTACAATAAGCCGTTGTCGCCCGACAATCTGTTCCGGATTCAGCGCGAGATCATGCAGGACATTGCCCGATCGCTGAATACGACGCTGGCGGCCGAAACAGGTGCCCGCAACGCGCCCAGCGCTGATCTGGAGGCCTACGAACGGTCCATCCAGGGCCGCTCCTTCCTCGACACGCGCACACCGGACGGCATGGAGCAGGCACTGGTATATTTCCGCGCGGCGCTGGAGCGTGACCGTGATTACGCCATCGCCTGGGTGGGCATCGCCGATGCGCTCATGCTGCTCTACGACTATTACGACCGCGGCCGGCCCGACGTCGTGCGTCGCGAGGTAGAGAATGCACAGAACACAGCGATGGAGATCGACCCCGAACTGGCCGAGGCGCACGCCTCGAAAGGCCTGTTTTACATGTGCCATGCCGCGGCCGGACCGTTACGCGCCGAGGGGTTGCACGGACCGAAAGCGGTCCGCTTGCTCCGGCGGGCCGTCGAGCTCCGACCCGGCTACTCCGAAGCCTGTAACTGGCTGAGCTGGGTGCTGCAGCTTCTCGGGGATGCGGAGCAGGCGCTGGCATGCGCCAGAAGGGCCGTGGCGGTCAATCCGTTCTCGGCAGAGGCCATCCACAACCTGATGGCATCGAACATGGCGTGTGGTCACTATGGCCGTGGGGTGCGCGAAGCCCGGCGAATCGAGGAACTCGGCATGTTCGACGCCTCCCCCCGTTTATACGAGGCGGTTGCGCTGCATCATCTCGGAAGGTTCGATGCCGCCGTCGAGCTGCTCGACGGGGTGACGGTCGAATGGGCCGGGGCCGGTGCCGAGGCCGCACTTGCGATGGCGGAGGCGGCCCGCGGGAACGAACGACGCGCGCGCGACGTGCTACGCGAGATCGAACGCGCCGGAGACGAATTCTGCTCGGCCCTGGTCCGGGCCGCTGCGGGCGAGCACGACGAAGCGCTCGCGGCCATGGAATCGATCGAGCAATGGGGGCAGTGGCCGGCCCTTGTGATGCATCACTTCTATGCGGACGAACTCGCGCCACTGCGGGGCTCGCCACGATTCGACGGCATCATGGCGTCGCTGCGCCGCTACTTCGGTCTGCCGGAAGACGGTCGGCATCCAGACGAATTCGATTTCGAACTCCCGTCCCGTTGAAGCCGGATCATCCCTCGGCCAAACCAGGCTCACGCAACGCCTCGCGAAGCGAACCCGCCGCTCGGCGTGGCTATGGTCATGGCAGCTCTCGCCAGCTCCTTCGCAGGCATACCGGTCGGACCCAGGAACGCCGCTTCACAACGAGCGAGCCCGGATGTTCGGATCGCAGCGCGAAAAAAGTCATGAAAACGAAAGGTTTTTGTCAGGCTTTCTCCAGCCGGCGTGTTCAAGCTGTACGCTCAGAAATCGCTTAGGGAGATCGTCATGACCAGACCAGCAGCAACCGCCTCGATCGCAGCAGGCCTGATTCTTTTCAGCGGCCTGAGTCTCGCCAGTGGACCGAATCCGGATGAAACCTTCACCTTCACGGGCCCCGCCTTCGATATTGCCGCGACACCGAGCGGCAGCATCCTGATCGCCGACTTCGATACCGTCAGGGAAATCCGGGCGAACGGTGTCCGGGACCTGGCCAGTCTGCCCGTTGTGTTCGACGAAGCCGCCTTCGGCGAAATCCAGCCCACGTTCATCAATGGCCTGGAAGCCGTCGGCAATCGCAGCTTTCTGGCATCCCGGTCGGCACTGGACCTGGCCGTGGGCGGCGCATTGTTCCGAGTGAACCCCGGATCGTCGGCTTCCAGCGTGAACTGTATTCGCCGGGCGATGCTCGGGAAAAGCTGCCCCGAGGAAAAAAAGACCATCGTCGCCGACATTGAAAGCTTCACCCTCGGCAACTGGCCCGTGAACGCGCCGGGGCAGAAGCCGGGGTGGAAGAACTGGGCCTGCGAGGCGCCGGGCGGATTCACGCCGGGGCCGCAGACCAATCCGTATCACATCGAGGCCATTTCCCGAAACGATATCCTGATCGCCGACGCGGCCGGAAACACGCTGCTGCGCTCTCGCGACGGCGATCTGGAGGTCGTCGCGACGTTCGATCCGGTGGTCGATCCCGACACGGACGAGCGGCTCGTGCAGTTTCCACTGGACGAAGAAACGAATTGTCCTGTCGAGCCCGTTCCGACATCGATCGACGTCGGGCCGGATGGTGCCTTCTACGTCGGCGAACTGAATGGCTCGACGGCCAACAACTTCATCGGCGAGCCGACACCGTTCGGTCTGGCCAGCGTCTGGAGGCTCGAGCCCGGCATGAGCAATCTGAAGTGCCCCTCCGATGATTGCGTGAAGGTCGTCACCGGGTTGAATTCGATCATCGACATCGAGTTCGGCCCCGACGGCATGCTGTACGTCGTCGAATACGAGCAGAACGGATTTCTCGCCACCGTGGCGCCCGATCTCGGAATCGGCCTGGCTGGAGGACGGGTCAAGCGCTGCGACGTATCGGAAAATACCTGCGAAACCATTGCCGGTGAGGACGGCAGCCTGCTGCTGCCCGGCGCCATCACGTTCGACAAGAACGACAACCTCTGGTTGCTCGAGAACGTATTTGCGCCCGCCGTGCGCCGGATCGACTGGTGACAACGCCTGCGGCCTGCAGCTGGAACTAGGCAATCTCCGGCATCGGGCCGCGGCACAACCTGTGAGCGGAAGAGCGCGGACAGCCACCCGTTCGATCCCCGGTTGCGAAGCAGGCAACCATCACTGCCGCCGCTCCCCGAGCGGCGGCAGTTTTCATTTCGGGCCAATGCAGCGCGGCGGCCAGGCGTTGCGGCTACTCGAAGTCGTCCTCGAAGATCATGTCGTCGAGGAAATTCGCGATCACCTCGCAGTCGGCGACCACCGGATCGGTCGTGAACGTGTCGCCTTGCTGAACGCCAGTGCAGGTGCCTTCGACCGGCAGGATCACGTGGCCCGGCTCCGGCGCGAGGGTGAAGCTACGCGTTTCGCCGTGCGCGACATTCAGCTCGCCGGACGGCGTGATGCTTCCGCCCGCGGAAGACGACGCCGTCAATGTGTAGTTCTTGAGTTCGAAGTTCGCCGTCACCGACAACGCGCCGGTCACGTTGGTCGGCTCGCAGGTCGCGCCGCTGCAGTCGCCGGACCAGTCGGCGAAGCTATAGCCGGCTTCGGGCTGGGCCGTGCAGCTGCTGTCGTCGCCGTCGGGCACGGGATTGGGGCTGCACGAGGCCGTTCCGCCGCCGGACGGCTCGACCTGAACGGTGATCTGCCAGGTCTCCGGTTCAGCCACGGGGGCACCTTCGATGCTGGCCCGGACCATTTCCACCGGCGATGCGCCGGCGAGAGCGCTGTTGTCGCGCCACAATTTCCAGATGGTTTCGCCCCAGCTTCCGAGACGATCGAAGAACGGATCGGCCGCAATGACATAGGCTCCCGTTCCGAACTCATCGACCAGGGTGCCGTCGCGACCATCGATTTCGTCGCGCAGGAATTCCACGTATTCGCGGCTCACGCCCTGGTAATACAGGCGAACCTCGATCCGCGCCGCTCCGGGCGCGACTTCCGTGCTCACATCCCGAAAGCCGCCCAGGTACTCCGCTTCGCTGAAATGGTCGGCCGCCGGCTCGCCGTCCACGACGGGCCGGGCCAGTCGCGAGTCCGCATCGTGGATAGCGAATCCCTTCGGGGGTATCCGGTTGTCCTTGAACCTCCCGTCGGCGAGCACGAAGTGAAAGGTTTGTTCCAGTTCGCCCGTGATCGAGCTTCGCATCTTGACCTCGAAAACGAGTTCGTCGCGATGGATCTCGTGGGCCGCCAGCGGATCGGGGGCCGGCAATACCGACCCGTACGGATCGCTGTAGTCCGACCCCAGCCCCTTGAGCGTCACGGCGCTGGCATCCCAGGGGTTGATCTCTTCGAGGACTTCACCATCGGAATCCAGCGCCCGGACGTTGATCCACATCCGGCGTCCTTCCGGATAACCGGAGATCAGCTTGTGGCCGGTCTGGTTCTGGATCCGGAAATCGAGCCGGCCGGTTTCCGAGTCGTAGGCCAGCCCTTCGATCGATGCCGCCATCTGCAGTTGCTGCCGGGCGCGCTGCGCGCCTTCGAGCAAGGCCTCGTGGTTCAGCCCGAGTCCGCCCGCCAGGTCCATGGTCAGTTCACCCGGGCGATTCAACAGCGCGGCATTGGCGGGATCGTAGTTGGCCGACTCCGGAACCGTGCTGGCCAGGAGATTCGGTACCAGGGTATTCCCGCCCGTGAGATCGTGCAGCGGCTGCCCGCTTTTCGGATGTTCGACCGACTCGTCCGGTCGCAGCACCGCGTCGTTCTTGTCGGCACCTGCGCCGACCACATCGCGCATGTGGCAGTCCTGGCAGGTCGCGATCAGGTTGTCCGGGCGCGACGTCTCGAATACATCCGGCGCGAACGGCCCCAGACCCGCCGCGCCGGGCTCACGGCCATAGGCCGAAAGCATGAATTCCGAAAACGTCCGTTCAACGTGAAAGTAGGCAAAGGCGGGCAGCTGCTCGGTGGCGAGGTTGCCGTCCGGGTCCACGGGCAACGACGAATCATGGCCGAGGTTGGCGAGAACCGGGTTGGACACGTCGTGGCAGCTGCTGCAGAAATAGCGGCTCTTGTGGAACCGGCTGTAGAGCTGGCCGTGCCGTCCGGTGGCGTCGGCGAATCCCGCACGCTTGTCGGCCTCGCCCGACACGTAGAACTGGCCCCCGCCGGCTTCGGAATATGCCGGCTCGACGGGCCGACCATCGTCACCGAACCAGTCCAGGCCGGAGAAAAGCCTGAGTTCGCTTGCCTGCGCGATATCCGCGTCCAGCGTCGCGTCGGCCGCCGCCCGGGACGGGGTGTCGCTTGCGTTGCTCTCGTCCCAGTACCCGGGCCAGTCATCGCCTTCGCGGACTCCGGAATGGGTGTCGATATGGAAAGGGTCGTAGCCGCGGTGGCAGAAGTCGCAGTGGATGCCGTCGAAGTCTGCAGCCACCATCTCGCTGGCATTGGTCGGGTCGGAACGCCCCTCCAGCCATCCTTGTGGCATGTGGCAACGCAGGCAGATATCGGTGGCGTTCGGGTTGCCGAGGACGGCAATGGAATCCTGGGCCGCAACGGTCAGCGCGGCCCAGAAGAACGGATCCCGCGCCGATTGGCTCATCATCGAGCCCTGCCAGTTGAATCCGGGTTCGACCGGCCGGTCGTAGCCGGCGTGGCAGTTCAAGCAACGATCGGGCTGTTCGAGACCGATGCCCTGCTCCGGCTGCGTGCCGGGCATGCGAAGCAGCGGGTCCTCGCTCACCGGCAGCGGATCCCAGCCATGCACGAGC
>JAGXKW010000057.1 GCA_018334995.1 Wenzhouxiangellaceae bacterium | reverse complement strand
ACGCACCGAAATCGCTCTTGAACAGGGTGTCTTCCGGCTGGCCAAGACCGTCTGGAGACCGCTCGGCGTCGCTGGCAGCCATCGTGTCCGGCGCAGACCAGGAACCCGGTGCGCCGGTCTCGACCAGCACCGCAATTCCGAGCGCCGTCACGCCGGCCAGGGCCGTGGCGGCCAATCCGGGGCGCAGCCATGCCGGAACACCGCCGGACGCTCGACCGGCATGGGCTTCGAGCGCCTCCAGCAGCCCACTGCGTGCAGTAGCGAGCACGCGGTAGTCGTCGGCACAATCGCGGCAGCGGCCAATATGGTCGGCCAGCCGGCGTCGTTGCCAAGGCCAGGCGCGACCGGCGGCAAGCCTTGCCAGCGAATCACCGGAAGGGCAACGGCCAGTCTTCCGCGTGGCACGGCGAAACACGGCGCTGTAGCGTTGCTGGAAATTCTTCATGTCTCTTCACTCATCCATTCTTTCAGTGCGCGTATGCCGCGGTAGGTGAGGTTGTGCGCCCGATTGCGGTCACAACCGAAAAACTCCGCGATCTCCGGCACCGCGAAGCCCTGCAGAAACAGGGTCACGGCGCGTCGGCGGTCGGCCGGCAATCGTGCGATTGCAGCCAGCAGTCGCGCGCGCTGCTCGTGCTCGGCGAAAAGCGCGTCCGGCCCGTGATCGTCATTGCCGATCTGCTCGATCAGCGCAGCATCGTTTTCCTCGGCGTCGCCGACCGGAGTCTCTGCGCGCACCGAATGCGCCAGCGTGCCCCGATGGCTTCTCAAGGCATCGATGATCGCGCTGTTGACCACCTTGTAGTAGTAAGACGGCTTGAGGCGGGAATTTCTGTCACCGGTATAGACGTTCCAGACCCGGATGCGCACTTCCTGCACCAGGTCGTCGGCACCCAGCGCCAGGTCGCGCGAGCGGTGGCGCGAAACCGCGGCGCGCACGTGCGGCGCCAGCGTGCGCCACAGTTCGTCGAAGTCCGGCTTGGCGCTCACAACCGACCGAGTTGGTCGGAGAGCGCGAATGCATCCGGCGAATGCTCGAAGTCCCGCACCAGTGCCAGGAGCTTGAATTTCTCGCCCATTTCACCGGGCAGCACCAGGCGCTTGAGTTCGCCCGAAAGGCGAATCCGCTCGCGTTCGTCGGTCACCGCGTCGAGTCGTTCGGCGATTCCGCTGCCCAGCACGAAACCGGCCTGGTTGGTGAAACCTGCAATTTCGAGGCCCACGCGCCGGCCGGCCTCGGCCACGGCGGTAAAATCGACGAACGCGGAGATGTCGGTCAGGCCCGGCCAGAAAAATGGGTCGAAATGGGCGCGATGCCGATAATGGCAGACCAGCGTACCCTCGGTCCGATCCGGGTGGTAATACTCGCGTCGCGGATAGCCGTAGTCGACCGCAAATACCAGCCCGCGCGCCAGCGGCGCGGTGACCGTTGCCAGCCAGGCCGCCAGATCGACGCAGACCTCGCTGACGTAGCCCGGCCCGGGCGGCTCGGCCAGGTCGGAAACGATGTGCTCGACGGATTCGAGCAGGCGGCCTTCAGCCGGCGCAGTGGACCAGGCGAGGCGCCCGTTCTTGATCGTGACCCGGTATTGGTCGATGCCGGATCCGGTCATTCCAAACCGCTCGACCGGCAGCGCGTCGACGACCTCGTTGGCGATGATCGCGCCGTCGAATTCCGATGCGGGCGGCGCGCCGATCCATTCGACGCGCGCGCGCAGGTCTTCGGGCAGATCCTGGAGCGTCGCGCGCTGCACCTCGCGCAGCGGCGCGCTGGGCTCGAGCAGCAGGTAGCGCGCCGGCGGGCGCTCGAGCTGCAGCAGCACGTCGCGCGCCAGCGCCCCGGAGCCCGGCCCCAATTCCAGCGCGGTCCAGTCCGGTCCCAGCGCCTGGGCCGCCCGATCGAGCTCGCGTGCGAGCGCCAGCGCGAACAGGCTTCCCTGCTCGGGTGCGGTGACGAAGTCGCCGGCCGCGCCGAACTTGTGCAGGCCGTTGACGTAATAGCCAAGGCCCGACTCGTACAGCGCCATGGCCATGTAGCGGCTGAACGGGATGGGACCGTCGGCATCGATCGCATTGACGATCCTGGTGCACAATTCGAAACTCAACTCGGCCAGCTCGGCCGGCGGTTCAGGCAGTTTCAGCGAAGGATCGGACAATGACGCAACACCCGGAAACCAGAGTGGCGATTGTAACGGGCGGCGCCAGGCGAATCGGCGCGACGATCGTCAGCGCCCTGCATTCCCGGGGTCTGAACGTGCTGATTCATTGCCGTAGCTCGCGCGCACAGGCCGATGCACTGGCCGCGCGGCTGAACGGCGAACGTTCCGGATCGGCCGCGGTGATCGAGGCCGAGCTGGGCGACGACGATGCACCGACCACCATCGTCGGCGCGGCGCTGTCGGCGTTCGGCCGCGTCGACGTGCTGGTCAACAACGCCTCGTCGTTCTATCCGACGCCGGCCGCCGACGTCTCTCATCCGGACTGGCACGCGCTGGTCGACAGCAACCAGCGCGCGCCGTTCTGGCTGTCGCTGGAATTCGCCAGGGCGGCCGCCGGCATGGACGGCAGCATCGTCAACCTGGTCGACATCCACGGTATCGTGCCACTGGCCGACCACGCCATCTACAGCCAGGCCAAAGCCGGACTGATCATGCAGACCCGCGCCCTGGCCAAGGACCTCGCCCCCGAAATTCGGGTCAACGGCGTCGCCCCCGGCACCATCCTGTGGCCCGAAGGCGAAGGGGCCAACTCCGAGGAAGCCATGCAGGACATCCTCGAGCGCGTACCGCTCGAGCGCCAGGGACGTCCGGAAGACATCGCGGGCGCGGTTGTCTTCCTGGCGCTGGATGCGCCCTACGTCACCGGCCAGATCCTGGCCGTGGATGGGGGGCGCCTGTTGAATATGTAGCTGTAAAAAACCTTTTTTTGCCGCGGATCGGCGCGGATAAACGCGGATGGAAAAAAGAGCAACACGCAAGCCGTGCATGATGATTGCCCGGAGTCGATCCGACAGCAAAGGCCTCGATGTCTCAAGTTGCAATCCGAACATCCAGAGTCATGGAATTCTCTGGGGTCTTCACACTTCCTGGCTTTATCCGCGGTTATCCGCGCCGATCCGCGGCAAGAAAAGCCTTCGACTTTCCGCCTATTTCAAAAGCTTCGTCACGTCCCGAAACTTCGGATGCGTCGCATCCACCATCAACTCGAACAACACCATTTCGACGTTGCTCAGATGAACGCCGGCACGCTCCATGCGACGGAAGCCGATATCGCGGTTGAACATGCTGCGCGACGAAGTCGCGTCGGCGATCAGGTGCACGCTGTAGCCGTCGCGCAGCAACGCCGCGGCGGTCTGCCAGACACACACATGGGTTTCGATGCCGCACAGCAGTACCTGCTTGCGCCCGCCGCTTTCGATTCGCTCGCGCAGCTTCGTATCGCCCATGCAGCCGAAGCTGGATTTGGCGCAGGGTTCCAGCCCGGCCAGCGGTTCCTGCAGTTCATCGACAGTGGCCCCCAGCTTGTCCGGCAGCTGCTCGGCCCAGACCACCGGAATCTCCAGCAGCCGGCAGGCTGCGATCAGCGTTTTCTGCGCCTCGATCATGGCGTCGCTTTCGTGCATCAGGCGGGCCAGCCGGCCCTGGATGTCGACAACGACCAGCACGCTGTTTTCGGGCACGGGATGTTCGATCATGGTATTGCTCATGGGGAATCCTTTAAGCTGCGCATGCACCCCAATGCTAGCAGGCCAGCTTGTTTTATTTCTCCAAACGTGTAGTTTAGAAAGTCATGAATCTTGCTGATTATATGGTTTCCGGGTTCTACGACGAACTCGTCACGCCCGCCGGCCGGCCGCGCGCCGCGGCCCGGGCCTTGTGGAAATATCTCAAGAGCCTGGACGCCGACGAGATCGCCGAGCGCAAGGTCGCCTGCGAAGTCGCAGCGCTGGTCGCCGGCATCACGTTCCGGGTCTATTTCGAAGACACCGGCGTCGATCGCGCGATGCCGTTCGACCTGATTCCGCGGGTGATTCCGAAAAAGGAATGGGACGGAATCTCCGAAGGCCTGGAGCAGCGCGTGCGCGCGCTCAACCTGTTCATCGACGACCTGTACAACGACCAGAAGATCATCGCCGAGGGCGTGGTGCCGGCCGACCTGATCGCCGGGTCCGAGCATTTCCGCGAGCAGTGCCGCGGATTCTCCCCGCCGCTGGGCGTCTGGGCGCACATCTGCGGCAGCGACCTGGTACGCGACGGCGACGGCACCGTCTACGTGCTGGAAGACAACCTGCGCATCCCGTCCGGGGTCTCGTACATGCTCGAAAACCGCCAGGTGATGAAACGCGTGTTCCCCGAGCTGTTCGAGGACAGCGGCATCCAGCCGGTCGACGAGTACCCGGCTCAGCTGTTCGACATGCTGGCCTCGCTCTCGCCGCGGCCGGTGGAATACCCGAACGTGGTGGTGCTGACGCCGGGCGTGTTCAACTCGGCCTATTTCGAGCACGCCTACCTCGCCCAGCAGATGGGCGTGGAACTGGTCGAGGGCCGCGACCTGGTGGTCGACGACGACAACAACGTATTCATGCGCACCATCGGCGGCCTGGAACCGGTCGACGTGATCTATCGCCGGGTCGACGACGAATTCATCGATCCGGAAGTGTTCCGTCCCGACTCGCTGCTGGGCGTGCGGGGCCTGATGCGCGCATGGCGCTCGGGCAAGGTCGCGCTGGCCAACGCACCGGGCGCCGGCGTGGCCGACGACAAGGTGGTCTACGCCTGGGTACCGGAGATCATCCGCTACTACCTGGACGAAGAACCCGAACTGGCCAACGTACCGACCTTCAAGTGCAGCGAACCCGAAGACCTGAAGTACGTGCTGGCGCACATCGACGAACTGGTGATCAAGCCGGCCAACGAGTCCGGCGGCTACGGCATGCTGATCGGCCCGCGCTCGACCAGGAAGGAGCAGCGCGAGTTCGCGAAGCTGATCAGGGAAAAGCCGCGCAACTACATCGCCCAGCCCACGCTGGCGCTTTCGACCTGTCCGACCATGGTGCCCGGCGGCGTCGGCGCGCGCCACGTCGACCTGCGCCCGTTCATTCTTTCCGGCCAGCAGACCTTCGTGACCACGGGCGGCCTGACCCGCGTGGCGATGAAGGCCGGCTCGCTGGTGGTCAACTCGTCGCAGGGCGGCGGCAGCAAGGACACCTGGATCGTCGATACCGAGGCGGCCGGCCGTAAGGAAGGTGGAGCATGATGCTCGCGCGCCTGGCCGACCACCTGTACTGGCACGGACGCTACCTGGAACGCGCCGAAGGCCTGGCGCGCCTGATCAACGTCAACGCCCATCTGAACCTGGACCTGCCCGGCACGATCGCGCCCGGCTGGGAACCGCTGGTGCGCATCACCGGCAACGAGGCGCTGTTCGGCCAGTTCTACGGCGAAGATGTCGGCGAGCGCCAGGTGGCGAAATTCCTGATTGCCGACGAGCGCAACCCGGGCTCCGTGCGTTCCACGCTGGCGCTGGCGCGCGAGAACATGCGCGCGGCCCGCGACGTCTTGCCGCGCGAGGTCTGGGAACAGATGAACGGGTTGTACCTGCGCATCTCCGAACAGATCTCGGGCAATCTTTCCAAGCGCCGCCGCCACGAGACGCTGAACGACCTGATCCTGGGCTCGCAGCAGATCGCCGGCATGCTGATGGGCACGATGAGCCAGGACCACGCCTACGACTTCATCCTGATCGGCCGCTACCTGGAACGCGCCGACGTGACCACCCGGATTCTGGACGTGCGCGCCGACGACCTGCTGCCCGAACAGGCCGAGGACGTGCCGGCGTTCGAATCCATCCAGTGGATGAGCGTCCTCAAGTCGCTGACCGGCTACCAGATGTACCGCCGCCACGTGCGCCTGCGCGTGGCCGGCCCCGACGTGCTGCGCTTCCTGTTGCGCGACCGGCTGTTCCCGCGCTCGGTGATGTTCTGCCTCAAGGCGATGGAATCGGTGATCAACGACCTGCCCGGTGACGACGATCGGGCGCTGCGCGCGACCGCCGCGCTGATGCGCCACCTGGATTCAGCGCGCACCGTGCGGCTCAAGGACGAACCGCTGAGCGAGTTCATCGACGCCATCCAGATCGAGCTGGGCGAAATCGGCCAGCTGATCTCGCAGACCTGGTTCCAGGCGGGTTCCGAATGAAGACCTTTCGCTGCACCTGCGGCAACACGCTGTACTTCGAGAACACGATGTGCATGCAGTGCGGCCGCAAGCTGGGCTTCCTGCCCGACGAGCTCGTGCTCTCTGCGTTCGAGCCCGACCGCAAGGGCCGCTTCGTGGCGCTGGCCTCGGAAGCACGCGGCCACCATTACCGCAAGTGCCGCAACTACGCCGACCAGGATGCATGCAACTGGATGGTGCCCGAGGACGATCCGAATCCGTACTGCATCGCATGCCGGCTCAACGAAGTCATCCCCAACCTCGCAAGGCCCGGAAACCGCGAGCGCTGGCTGCGCGTGGAAAAACGCAAGCGCCGGCTGATCTACGATCTGCGCCGTCACCGCCTGCCGCTGGTCGGGCGCGACCTGGAGCCGCGCACCGGGCTGGCCTTCGCGTTCCTGGAAGACGACCCGGGCGATCTGGAATTCCGGGATCACCACGAAGGTACGCAGATCATGACCGGCCACGCCAACGGGTTGATCACGATCAATATCGCAGAGGCCGACGACGTGGAGCGCGAGCGCATGCGCGTGGCCATGAACGAGGCGCAGCGCACCCTGCTCGGCCACTTTCGCCACGAAAGCGGCCACTATTACTGGGACCGGCTGGTGCGCGACGGCCCGCTGCTCGGGCGCGTACGCGAACTGTTCGGCGACGAGCGCGAAGACTACGCCGCCGCGCTGAATCGCTACTACAACGAAGGCGCCCAGCCCGGCTGGCAAAACCAATTCGTCAGCGCCTACGCCAGCTCGCACCCGTGGGAGGACTGGGCCGAGTGCTGGGCCCACCTGCTGCAGATCGTCGACACGCTGGAAACCGCCGCGGCGATCGGCATGGCGCCGGCGCGCGCGGTCAGCGACGACATGGACGAACGCATCGAGCACTGGGTGAAGCTGGCGGTCAACATCAACCTGCTCAACCGCAGCCTGGACCAGCCCGACCCCTACCCGTTCGTGCTCACCCCGGCCATCATCGACAAGCTCAAGCTGGTCAATACCGTCATCGAATCCAGCGGCTTCAGCAAGTAGTTACGCACGCGCCACCACCCACACATCCACCCGCCCAACGCCGGCGCGCCTGAGCATCCGTGCGCATTCGCGCAGCGTGGAGCCGGTGGTCATCACGTCGTCGACCAGCACTGCATGCCGCAGTCCAGGCGGCAATTGCACGGCCGTGAACGCACCCCGGACGTTCCCGGCGCGCCGTTCCGCCGGCAGTTCGGACTGCGTGACCGTCGGGCGCGCGCGGTTCAGCAGGTCGGCCCACGGCAGACCGCCGAAATGGCGCGACAGATCGCGGCACAGCAGCTCGGACTGGTTGAAGCCCCTGCGCCATTGCCTGCGCCAGTTCAGCGGCACCGGAACCATCGCATCGGGCCTGGGCGCATTCGATTCAGTCAGGCGCTCGGCCAGCAGCCGCGCCAGCACGCGTCCGGCGGCAAGGTCACCGTCGAACTTGAATCGCTGGACCAGCGACGCCACCGGTGCGCGATACGCGTATCCGGCCCGCGTGGCCGCGTAGGGCGGCGGCCTGGCCACGCATTCGCCGCAAGCATCGATGGTGCGGGGCAGCTCCAGGCCACAGCGCAGGCAGCGCCCGGCAGCCAGCGGCATGTCCGAGCGACACCCGCTGCAGCAGTCACGCGCGGTATTGCTGCCCCGGCCGCATACGATGCACCGCGGCGGCCAGATCCATTGACCCAGGCGACGACCGGAGCCATCGACTCCGGAGAAGTCCTTCAGGCCGAAAAGTGGTGCAGCATGTTTCGAAAACAGGCGTCTCATCGCAGGGCCATCTTGCCACGGCGATACCGCCATTGGTATCGGCGACAATGCACGCCCTGGAGGTTCGGACTCGAGCGACATGACGCACCATGGCCCTGGTCACGCTTGATACCGTGCACTACCGGGCCATGCACGGCGCCGGGTCCAGGACCTTGGCGAAGCGCCAGCGCGAGGAAGTCGGCTTCCACGCCGTAATTACTGACGCGAACGTCACTCAACGTCAAACACGGATATCGCGGACAGAGTAGATGGACGACGGTGAAATGAAAAAGTGAACAACCGAATTTTCGACAACCGCGCCATGCGGCGTGCCTTCGGCAACGCCGCAGACCATTACACGCAACGCGCACGCGTGCAGACCGAGGTGGCCACCCGACTGCTGGAGCGCCTGGACGGGTTGAAGTTTGCGCCGAAAACCATTGTCGATCTCGGTTGCGGGCCCGGCGTCCAGGCGAAGGCGTTGGCTCAGCGCTTCGGTGACGCACGGGTGGTGGCCATGGACTGGACGATGCCGATGCTCAGACGCGCCGGCACCGAGCGCGGCTGGCTGCGCAAGCGCTTCGAGCGCGTTGCCGCCGACGCCAATGCGCTGCCACTGGCCGAATCCAGCGTCGACCTGTTGTATTCCAACCTGATGCTGCAATGGTGCGACGACCTGCCGGCGATGCTCAACGGCTTTCGGCGCGTGCTCAAACCCGGCGGCCTGGTCCTGTTTTCGACGCTGGGGCCGGATACGCTCACCGAATTGCGGCAGGCCTGGCGGGCGGTCGACCGGAACCCGCATGTCAGCCCCTTCGCCGACGTCCAGACCGTGGGCGATGCGATGATGCGCGCCGGCTTCGGGGAACCGGTACTGGACACCGACTGGATTACCTCGACCTATACCGGACCGCGCGCCTTGCTCGACGAGCTGAAAGCAACGGGCGCGACCTATGCCGGCCAGGACCGCGCGCGCGGGCTGGTCACGCCGGGGAAGCTCGGGGCCCTGCTCCGGGCGTACGAAGAATCACGACTGGAATCGGGCCTCTATCCAGCCACCTGGGAGGTCGTCTACGCCTCGGCCTGGGGGCCGGAAGAAGGCGCACCCATCCGCAACATCCATGGCGAGGAAGCCTCGGTATCGGTTGCAAGCATCGGCCGAAGACAACGCTAGAAAACCGCTGAGCAGCCTGCTTGGAAGCTATCGATAGCGAGAGGTTCGTGCGCCCTTTGGCGAATGGTGGCAGCAGGTGGTTCTGCCGCTACAGGCCGGCCAACCAGAAACCGATCAACCCGAGCACGCCGACTGTCACGATCAGCGAGATCAGTGCGAACAGCCCGTCGCGGGCGATCAGCGAGATACCGAACGCAGACAGCGCGATCCCGGCGAGATTGGCGCTGAACGGAATCAGCTCCAGCAAGGGCATCACCAGCGCCACGCCCAGCGCAGCCGCTGCAATCGCGCGAGTCACGCCCGGCCTGGTGAAGAACTCGAGACGACGGCGCAGGAACCGATCCATGACGCGTGCCGGGGGCTGCATGACATTCAGCGTTTGCTCCAGCCGCCGTTGCGGAACCGAGCGCTTCAGCAGAAAGTTCGGCAACCAGAAATAGGTGCGCCCGGCAAGCAACTGTACCGCCGCAATCGCGACCAGCAAGCCGGCCAGCGTCGGCACCCCGGGGATGTCGCCAATCAGCGGGGCAAGCACGATGAGTCCGGAAAAAAGCATGATGGCGCCGAACGAGCGGCGCCCGATCTGGGACAACACTGCCTCCAGCACGACCGGATCCATATCACTGGCGACGCGACGAATCCGATCGATCAGTTCTTCCAACCCCTGACTCTCGCGCTGCATTTCCTTGCGCGTAGGCGCTGCGCCGACGTCGGGCGGCGCCGATTCCTTGCCTTCACGATGCTTCATTGGATCAGGCTCAGGCGTATGGACTCGGTATGTTACTGTTACTGTTGTCGCATCGCCATTTTTCCACCAACAGGAGCATCAATGGCTACTGCAACCGACAAGGAACTACAGGAACTGAGGGCCGAGTTTTCCGCACTGAAAAGCGAACTTTCGGATATGGGCAAGACGCTTTCCGAGCTGGCCAAGAGCGCGGCCGACGAAGGCCGGGGCCGTATTCGTTCCGCCGCTGATCAGTCGCGTCAGCAGGCGCGCGAGACCTGGGGTGCGTTCGAGAACGAAGTCGAAGAGCGTCCGATGACGAGCCTCGCGATCGCGCTCGGTGTCGGCTTCATTCTCGGCAAACTGCTCGACCGCTGAACCCGGCCACCAACCCCGGAGCACTCAGTGCTGAAGAAACTGAAGAAACGCGCCGAAACCGGCGTGCTCGTAATCGCGCTGGTCGTGCCGTTGGCGTTGTGCGTGTTTGCCTTTCTCGGGCTCGCCGGCTACTTCGCATTCCGGGTAATCCTTCCGCCAGGACTGGCCGCGCTGGTGACGGCAGCGTGCGGTATCGTGCTGATTGCCATCGTCCTGTTGATCGCGCGAATCGCCAACGCCCGCCCCCGCTCTTCATCGCGAACGAGTCGTGAGAGCCTCGATACCGGCGAGGATTTCGAGAATTTCCTGCGCGAACACGCCGACCCGGTTTTGAGCGACTGGGTCCGGAACCATCCCGAAAGAGCGGCGGTCACGACGCTGGTGCTGGGCATTGCGGCTGGATACAGCGACCGCTTCCGCGGCGTTCTGATGGACATGTATTCGCGTTATGCCGAATCGGAATCGGTGCGCCGGTCGCGGCGTCACAGGCATCAGCGCTGAAGGACGCAGAGTCCGGACATTCCCCTTCTTCCGCGCTGAACAGCGCACAGCCCGCTACAGTCTCCGAACATCATCTCCCTCGCGCTGGCGGACCCGGCACAGCGGCTGCAGATCGCGTTGGATCAGTATCTTGATCGGCACTGCGCGCAACCCGATCGTCTCGACGCCTCGTGGCTTCGATATGGGTGCCTTCGCTGATTCGAACCCGGCCACCGCAACCCGCGGCGGTCCGGCCTGCACCGATAACGTCCAAACCATGGCCGTCGGCAGCGCGACGATTGCGGCAACCTGGTGGAGAACGCCTCGCAATCGGGGCGGCATTTGCGACACTGCGTGCCGGGTACTCGGCGAGACCTTGAGAATCCGTTCTTTCCTCATCTTCTCGATGCCTGCTACAACGGGGAAAGAGAATGAGATGAATATACATAATCTGTCGGCTTGACAAAAACGGCCATATCTACGGGACAGGCGGCTCGCCGATAACGATTCCGAACGCGAGGAGCCGACCGCAGACATATATCTTCCTGATTACAAGCACCTCTCAGTCCTCGTTTCAAGGCGAATTGCAGATTCACGAAAATGATTGAATCTGCGCAATCTTCGGTTTCGGGTTTTTTTACATTCAGGCATGGCCGAAGCCGCCACAGAATCAAATATATTTTTTCATATTGATTTGGTTAAACTCTGCACTCCCGATTGCTTATAAATCTTCGAGAGATCATCTTGGGCCGTCTGTTTTCAATCCTCGCACTCGTCGCAGCCGCGGCCACCGCCGTAGCCCAGCCGGCCGGCGTTGCGGAAAGTCCATGGCGCACGCTCTTTCGGGGTGGCGCCGCCCACCAGTTCGACAGCGATCTCGACGGCGGCGGTGCCTATTCGGTGACGCGTACCAACATCGAGGCCGGGCTGGCCTATGCATCCGGGCCGCGCGACAGCTACGGGTTGTCCTTCGGTTACAGCCGTGACGACTACAGTTTCGATGGCACGACAGGTTTCGCTGCAAACGATCCTTGGGATGTATTGCACGAATACCGGGTGAGCGCACCGATACGCATGGGCTTCGGCGAGCGAATCGATGTTTTCGCCTTGCCCTCGTTGCGCTGGACGGCCGAGAGCAGTAACGATTTCAGCGACGCGATGACCGGCGGGCTGATCGCCGGTGCAAACTACCGCGTGAATGATCGCTTGCGGATCGGGCCCGGGATCGGCGTGTTTGGCGAGATCGAAGACGATATCAACATCTTTCCGATCCTGATCATCGACTGGCAGATCACCGAAACAATCTCGCTGGAAACCGGCAGAGGGCTCGGCGCCACGCGCGGTCCCGGGCTACAGCTGAACTCGACCGGCATCGGCGACTGGACTTTCGGCCTTGGCGCACGTTACGAGACCTTCCGATTTCGTCTTGACGACGACGGTCCCGCTCCAGGTGGGGTCGGCGAGGAGAAGGGTGTGTCGCTCTTTCTGGCAGCCAGCCACGATGCAAAACCCGGCGTGCGCCTGAGTGCGATTGCCGGCGTCGAGGTCGGCGGAGAACTCACCCTCGAGGACAAGGACGGCCGCAAAATCCAGAGCGAAGATGCAGACCCTGCGCCGTTTATCGGCATCTCGTTCCGCGCGCGCTTTTGACCCGGTACAAGGACCTTGTTTTTGTGCAGTCACTCGGGCCAGCGCAAGAATCAGGATCTGATCCCGATCGCCGAGGTCTGGCCAACGCTGGAGCCAAGCATCGGCAAAAGTCGAACGCAAGCGCCGGACCGCGTTCGGAAACAGCAACGCGCCTCCGTTGACCTTGACCCGCTCTGGCCTCGGGGCCGTGGATATCAGGCCTCGAAGAAAATCAGCAGCACGCGTTGGGCGAAGCGCCATTCGTCTCCGTGCAGGCAGCTGTTCAAGTACGGCCCGGTGTTTGGACCGGCCATCAACTGGTCGAGATCCAGCGAATCGTCGAACGCGCACCGCTGCAAGTAGCCCTGGACCTGCGCGTGCCGCGCTGCGGGGGCGCGGTTCTCGTAGCGGATCTCCTGCACTCGGGGACGCACCCCGAGGCGCTCCAGCGCCGCGACGACCTGCTCGGCGGTGATGTAAGGCGTACCGTCGCCGGCGTGGAAGTCATCCAGATAGGCGCGGTAGAAGCGCAGGTAGTGGGCTTCACTGTGGGCGTGGGCGATGAAGCCTGCATCGGCGACGGCAGAGAGCAGCCGTTCCAGTCCGGTCTCCAACTCGTGCGCCGTCAGTGCGTACAGCGCATGCGTGGCCCAGGCCACGTCGAACGCATCGCGCGGACAATCGAGCGCCTGCAGCGTAGTCTCGTACTCGCGCCCGGCGACGAAGGGCGCGGGAAGCACCCGGCGGCACTCGGCGATGGAGAAGGCCGACGGGTCGAGCAGGGCATAGTCGATGGGGGCGGTGTTGCTCGCCGCAACGCCGCCATGCCGGCTCAGAGCCGTGGGAAATTTGCCCGAGCCGCAGGCGACGTCGAGCAGCCGCAGCGCGCGGCTTCCAGCGCGGGCCTGGCGGGCTTCGAGCCAACCGACCCAGTCCAGCGCTTCGGCCAAATGACGATAGTCCACCGTCGCCAGCGCGTAGAAATCCTCCATGCCGCGGCGCCCGGCCTCGCTCCAGTGTTCGCAGCTGCGCTCAAAGGTGTCGGTCATGGGATCGGCTCGTGTGGCGGAGGTCATGCGGCCTGGATGGAATTTATTCGCGAGGCGGTCAGCAGAGCAGGTTCAGTCGGCTCTGGGCAACCTCGCCCGACTCCAGCGCATATGGGGAGTATAAGCGCTCCCATTTCGCAATTTCCAGCTGCATCAGGAGCCACGGCGCCCGTTTTGTGGCCACAGACCGGTGAGGTCCTTGCTGGACAGGCGTTCGGAATCCACGGAATCCCCAATCCCCCACGGAATCCAGAAGCCCGGAATCCAGAAAAGCCCGGAATCCACGGAATCCAGACACCCACTTCACGGAATCCCCTGAGACTGCACATCTAGCCGATCCAGCCTGTGTAGCACCCAAATCCGAAAAGGGCGAGAAAAAATCTCGCTCTCTTAAGGTATGGGTGTCTTCGTTCTGCTTCTTATTCGTTCTGCTTATTCGTTCTGCTTGAACGCGCCGGGTGCCGATCAGTCCGCGACAGCGCCAAGGCTGGCATGCGCGGCTTCGGCAGCGTACAGCGTGCCCTCCAGAAACCCGCCATCCTCGGGCGAAACCTCGGTCCCGGCGAAGATCAGGCGTCCGGCCGGTGACATCGTGCGATAAGCCGGATGACCCGCAAGCAGGGTCCGGTCGGCATGGGTAGCGGTTGCCGGATCCGTACTCCAGTCCTTGATGATCACCTTCTCGGGCGTCCCCGCCCCGGGCCCGAACAGCCGCGCGAGTTGCTCGATGGCCGCATCGCGAAAGCCAGGCTGACGCGCGGCACCGGGACGGGCGAAGCCGAAAAGCGCCCCGGTCGCTGCATCGACAGGCGAGGCGTCGTGAATCTCGGCCAGCGGACCGCGATGCGAGATCGCGTCGCCGTTCAGTCCCTCTTCTCGCCAGAAAGCCGCCGGATAGGTCGCGACCAGCTTGGCATGCCCGGCCATCCATGTCGGCACATCGGAGACGGCAACGCCCAGCCCCGCCGCCAGCCGGGGCGGCAGGGCGAGCACGACGTACGCGGCGAGTATGGTGTCACCCTCCGTCGAGACCGTCACGCCGGTGCCATCCTGTGTCACTCGGCGCACGGGGCGCGCAAGGTGCAGACTGTCGCCCATTTCCCCGGCCAACGCGTCGGTGATTCGTGCCAGCCCGCCCTCGACGCGCAGCGCCCCGCCCATGGTGGCAAATTCAAGGTCCCGGCGGATCGCGCCCCCTGCGTCCTCAAAAACCAGACGCCCGGTCGCGTATTGCGGAAAGCTGCGCAGGCCCAGGCGATCGACGAGCGCCAGCATCCGGCGATTTTGCGGCCAGATCCAGGACGGCCCGAGGTCATGGCCGTCTTTCGACAGCACCCGCCCGCCGACCCGATCCCGGGCCTCCAGTACGGTCACGTCCCGCCCCTCGGCCCGCAGTTCGGTTGCCAGCGCGAGGCCCGAAAGCCCCGCGCCGATGACACAGACCTCTGTTTCCAACGTCACGCAGAGGCTCCTGCCACATGACGCAGGTGCCCTGTCTTGACCCAGACGCACGCCCCGTCGGAGCCCGCCGTGGCCTTGAAGGTCGCCCCCACCGGAAGGCGCAGCCAGTCCCATCGGCCAAGCCTGTCCACACCATCGGACAACGTCCCGGTGACCACGAAAACCTCGAGGCCGCTGGATGCATCCAGGGTGCGCCTCGTGCCCGGGGCCCAGCGTTCCATGATCACCCGCTCGCGCTCATCCTCGTGCAACGGCAGAGTCTCGACGCCGGGGGCTGTCCGGGACCACGCGGCCTTGCCGCTGTCGATCTGAACCCGCGTGCGATCGTCGGGATCGAACTGGTGCAGCTTGACGAAGATGGTCGCGCCGTCCCGCGCCGCGGGCGTATGCGACGAGGTCGGCGGGTTGCGGACATAGAAGCCGGTCGGGAAATCGCCCTCCTCGTCCTGGAAGGTTCCGTCGAGAACCAGATATTCCTCGCCACCGTCATGAGTGTGCGGGGAAAACGCACTGCCGGGATCGAAACGCACGATGCTGGTAGCGCGTGCGACCTCCCCGCCGATCCGGTCCAGCATTCTGCGCCGGACGCCGGGCATGGGCGAGTCGACCCAGTCGCCGCCGTCGAAACGCTCCAGCGCGCGCTGGGTGAAATCCGCGTTCAGATGCATGTCGAATCGTTTCCCTGTGTAGTCGATGTTGGCCCAGCCAAGCAAGTTGGGCCAGGAGCAAGGCTCTTCAACCATAGCCACGCGAGCTACTTTCAAGTCTGGTGTGTCCGAGACGTAAGGACAGGACCCGGACACCCACCGTGTACGGTGTTCGATTTCGGGGGAGTTCGGGCGGTGCTAACACTCTCAAGATGGGAAAATCTATGGGTCGAGCGCCGGCTCTTTTTTCTCAAGGGGATCAGTCCGGACACCCACCTTGTAAGAGTTTCTCGGACCTTGACCCCGAACGTTCAGGTTTCAAAGGCGAGGCGACTGGGCGAAGAGATTCGAGCGAAATTCTCCTGAGGCGGTCAGTCCTAGAGGGTGAAGCTCGCAGCCAGGTCCGCCGCCGACGAGCCGCCAACATAGACTTCGAAATCGCCGGGTTCGACAACGAAGGCACCGGACGGATCGTAGTAGCCGAGCTCCTGCCCCGTCAGGCGAAACGTGACCCGTTTGACCTCGCCCGGCGCCAGGGCAATCTTCTCGAAGCCCTTGAGCTCACGCACCGGACGGCTGATCCCGGCGAAGAGGTCGCGCAGGTACAGCTGCGCGACCTCTTCGCCCGCGACGCCGCCCGTGTTCCGCATCTCC
>JAGXKW010000117.1 GCA_018334995.1 Wenzhouxiangellaceae bacterium | reverse complement strand
CCGTCCGCAGATCCGTCAGGAGGGTTGCAATGCAACATAGAATCTCCCACCAAAACCACTTAACCAACCAACCAGCCAACCAGCCAACCAGCCAACCAGCCAACCAGCCAACCAGCCAACCAGCCGTTCAGCCATAATCAAGTCTATGGAATACGCCGAGAAACTGATCACCGCCCTCGTGCTGCCGCCTGCAGGCCCGATTCTGCTTGCGCTGATCGGGCTGGTGCTGGCCTGGCGCGACTGGCGGTTCGGCAAGGCGCTCATCGTGATCGCGCTGGCCGTGCTGTGGCTGTTGGCCACACCGGCGGTTTCCGACGCGCTGAAATACAGTCTCGAACGCAGGTTCCCGCCGCTGGCGATGGGAGAGATTCCCGGCGCCGACGCCATCGTCGCGCTGGGCGGGGGCATTCAACCGGCGACCTCGCGCAATCCGTATCCCGACCTGGGCGCGGCTTCGGATCGTTATTGGCACGCCGCCCGGCTGTGGCGAGCGGGCAAGGCGCCGGAAATCGTCGTCTCCGGCGGCGCGATGCCGTGGCGGGACGCGCGTTCCACCGAGGCCGAAGCCGCGGTGCGGTTCCTGGTCGAGCTCGGCGTGCCGGACAACCGCATTCTGCTCGAGTCGGCCAGCATGGATACCCGCCAGAATGCCCAGATGACCGAGGCCGTGCTGCGAACCCGTGGCGCGCGCAAGGTGCTGCTGGTGACCTCGGCGCTGCACATGCGCCGGGCATTGGCGCGGTTCGAGCAGATCGCCGGCATCGAGTTCGTGCCGGTCGCCGCCGACCACGAAGTCGCCGCCGAACCGCCGGGCCTGATCCGCTGGCTGCCCGACACCGACGCGCTGGACGGGTCCCGCCGGGCGCTTAAGGAGTATCTCGGTTACTGGGCCAGTCGGTAGCTTGTAGGAAGGGCTTGCTTGCGCAGAGATGGGGAGGAGGGAAAAGGGAAAGGAAAAAAGACCACCACAGTTTCGTAGCCTGGATAAGCGCGTAGCGCGCATCCGGGACCGGAGGTGGATCCGTGCGCTGGCCCCGGGTGCGCTGCGCCTACCCGGGCTACGAAGGTCCGCTTGATCGATCCTGCATTTCACCTTCGTCGGTGTGCACCCCAGGTATTCAATTCTGCGAGCGTGTTCCAGAGTGAGGATTCGGCGGGCATCGATCGCTTCGGTTCGACGCGTGGCGAGGCCCTCAGCGATCGATGCCCGCCGAATCCGGGGCCGAAGCCCGCAGTCAAACGATCATTCAGGCTCGCGTAAGCGCGATGATTCCGATCTTTCGAGCGTCCAGTAGGCAAGCCCGTCGCGTGACCGGCTGCGCGTGTGGGCGCGCTCGCCCGGCGGCGTGCCGAGGCTCAGCAATTCGACCAGGTCGGCGGCGACGACGGGATGGTAGAAGAAATACTCGTGGCCGGTCGGGTGGTAGCGGCCCACGCCCGATACATCCACGGTTTCCATGCCTTCGATCACCGTGAGGTGTTCGCCGGCCCGGCCGAGTCTCGGATAACCGTGCAGCGTTTGCGAAACCAGCAGCGGCGTGTCGTTGGTCGAGGCGTAGAGCGTTACCCGGTCGATCATTTTCCGGATATGCTCGAACTGCCTTCTGAACGCGGTTGCGTCGTAGTCCGGCGCCAGCAGGACCAGGTGGTCGGCGACCGGGCCCGACTTGCCTTCCAGGCCAAGCCAGCCCAGCGCGAACAGAACACCGCGGGTGCCCAGCGAATGCGCCACGACGCGCAGCCGGTCCGGTCCCACCCGGGTTCTCAGCCGCTGCATCAGGTCGGCCAGGGTCGGGGCACTCCATTCCACATCGGCCTGGTCGGCCACGTAGTCGGCCGGATTGGCATCCGAAGGCCAGCTGAACATGATCACCGTGGCGTTATCGTCGAGCATGCGCTGGAGCGCGACCCCCATGCGGCAGGTCTTTTCGAACCCGTAGTAGTAACCGTGCACGAACAACACGACCGGGTTCGTGGCGTCGGCCGCTATTGCCGACTCGAAAGTATCGGCCTGCAGCAGTTCAACCGCCTCGATCTTCTGAAAATCCGTGGGCACGAAAAAGTTCACTCGGCCGGCCACGTCATCGGTCAACGGAATCGGTCGGTAGCCGACTTCGCAGCGCAGGTGCCGGAGCGTTCCCCGGCGGCCGTCGAAGCGAGCCGCCGGGTCCGGGTTTTCGGTCATGTGGCGGTTGGTCACGATCAGCACTTCGCCGATTTCCTCGGGCGGCTGGCTTGAATGGTGCAGCGAGAAGGCGAGCCAGCCGGCGGTCGATGCCAGGACCACGATCGCCGCGACCAGGAGTGAGATGGCCAGCCGTTTCATCACGTCAGGACGCCGGCCCAGGCGGCGTTGAGCAGCGAGACGATGGTGCCGCCGAGTATCGCCCTGAGACCGAGCTGCGCCAGTTCGGGCCGGCGTTCGGGCGCGAGGCTGCCGATGCCGCCGATCTGGATCGCGATGGACGAGAAGTTGGCGAAGCCGCACAGCGCGTAGGTCGAGATCAACACCGCGCGATCCGACAGCTGGTCCTGGATGTCGGTCAGCGCGACGTAGGCGACGAATTCGTTGGCCACCACCTTCTGGCCGATCAGCCCGCCGACGGTGACTGCGTCTTCCAGCGGCACGCCGACGATGAACGCCAGCGGCGCGCAGATCCAGCCCAGGATCAGCGCCAGTTCGATCGGCTGACCGGCCAGCGCCTCCAGTCCGGAAATTTCGCCCAGCCAGCCCAGCGGCCAGTTGACCAGCGCGATCAGGGCCAGGAACGCCAGCAGCATCGCGCCCACGTTCAGCGCCAGCTTCAGGCCTTCCGAGGCGCCGCCGGCGGCGGCCTCGATCAGGTTTGTGTGCTCTCGCTTGACCGTGGTCTTGACCAGCCCCATGGTCTCCGACGGCTCGCGCTCGGGCAGGATGAGCTTGGCGACGACCAGCGCGGCCGGTGCGGCCATGATGGAAGCCGAGATCAGGTGCTTGGCGTAGAACGCCTGGGCTTCGGGATCGGTGCCGCCGAGCAGCAGTACGTAGGCGGCCAGCACCCCGCCTGCAATCGTGGCCATGCCGCCGGTCATCAGCGCGAACAGTTCCGAGCGGGTCATGCCGTTGATGAACGGGCGCACCACCAGCGGCGCCTCGGTCTGGCCGACGAACGAGTTGGCCGCGGTGGCCAGCGATTCCGAGCCCGAGACCTTCATGAAGCGCACCATTACCCGGGCCATCAGCTCGACGATCTTCTGCATCAGGCCCAGGTGATACAGGCAGGCCATGAGCGAGGCGAAGAAGATGATGGTCGGCAGCACCTGGAAGGCGACGATGAAGCCGAACTCGTCGGCGTCGGCCAGGTCGCCGAAGATGAAGCTCGAGCCGGCCTGGGTGAAGCCGACCAGTTTGACGAAGCCCGCGCCCAGGGTTTCGAACACGGTCTTTCCGAACGGCACCCAGAGCACGAAGATCGCCAGCGCCAGCTGCAGCGCCAGGCCCACAATAATCGTCTGCCACTGCACCTGGCGCCTGTGCTCGGAAAACAGCCAGGCAATGCCCAGCAGCAGCACGATGCCCAGCAATCCGATCAGGTCGCCCATTGAATCGTTCCGGATGTTTCAGCAGGCGAGTTTAGCGGCAAGCGGCTTTCGATGTTTCATGGAAAGTCAAAAGCGAAAGTCGAAGACCGCTCTCGCGAAGGCGCAAAGGAAAATCACTTTTGCCGACAAGACCAGAACACGACGGTGCGCTTCGCTGCGCTCAACGGCACCC
>JAGXKW010000056.1 GCA_018334995.1 Wenzhouxiangellaceae bacterium | reverse complement strand
AGATCCTGCTGGTGATCGCGGCGGTGCTGACGATCTGGTCGATGGTGATCTATCTCCGCTCCGCCTGGCCCGCCATTTTCGGGGGCAAGGCCTCCTGAGACCGTGCGTGACGGCGCTCGGCGGCACTCGGAATCCACAAATACATTCCGGTTCCTCCGTTCCGGCGATCACCGTCACGCACGGTCTCAGGGGGCCTTCGAACTTTGCGGGCAGATTAAAGGCGCTCGGCGGTGTTTTCAAGGATCCAGTCTGAAGGGATGAAATGGCAAAAGCTAAAGAGAAAGAAAAAGGCAAGCAGGCCACCATGGCCGCACGGGCGGATCGGCATGCGTACTACGAGGCCAGCGTCCAGGATACCGAGTCGGAGCTCGAGTTCGTCTCCGAGACGTTCGAGGAGCTGACCGGACGCAAGCTGCTCTCGATTCGCGAGGATTTCTGCGGCACCGGCAACACGGCCTGTGCCTGGGTGGCGTCCGGGAAGAAGCATACGGCCCTGGGCGTGGACCTGGATCGAGAGGTCCTGGATTGGGGCCGCGCGCACCACGTCGCGGCGCTGAAAAAGGGCGCGCGCGATCGGGTAAGCCTGATTCATGGTGATGTGCTGGACACGGCCACCGAACCGGTGGACGCGGTGCTGGCGATGAACTTCAGCTATTACCTGTTCACCACCCGCGAACGGCTCCGCGATTACTTCCGCGCCGCGCTGGCCGCGCTCAAGTCCGATGGCGTGCTGTTTCTCGATGCCTTCGGCGGTTACGAGGCGCACCAGGAGCTCGAGGAGCGCACCGAATACGACGACTTCACCTATGTCTGGGATCAGTCGGAGTTCAACCCGATCGACCAGCACATGACCTGCCGGATTCATTTCGAATTCTCTGACGGGTCGGAATGGCGCGACGCGTTCGTCTATCACTGGCGGTTGTGGACCCTGCCCGAGATCCGCGAACTGCTGCTGGAAGCCGGTGCCGCATCGGCAACGGTGTACTGGGAAGGCACCGACGAGGAGACCGGTGAGGGCGACGGCATTTACATGCCCAGCGAACAGGGCGACGCCGATGCCGGATGGATTGCCTATATCGTGGCCCGGCCGCCGGGCTGTTCAGATGTGTCCTAGAACGAGAAAATGGTCGACAGCCACTGCTCCATGCCCGCGTAAAGCTCCGGGTCCGCGGCCACGAAGCGATCGATGTCGAGCTCGAACAGGGCGGCGTGATGATCCTCGTCGTCGTGCAGCACGGTCATGGCGTCGATCAGCATTCGGCGCACGTCGTCCGGCACGTCCGGTGACGCCGACAGGGTCAGCCCGGGAAATTCGGTCGAGGTTTCCACCGGGTAGAGATTCGGATATCTGGCGACCAGGTTGTCGGGTGCGATGGCCGCGTCGGCTTCCGCGGAAAACACCATTTCCACTGCATCCAGCCAGGAAGTGGCCGTGGATTGAATCCGCGGCTGCTGCAGCGGATTGGCGAACCAGTCGGCCAGCACCAGGTAGCCCAGGCTGGGCGAAGGCAGGCTGGAAATCCGCCGACCGACGAAGTCGTCGAGGCTGTCGTCGGCCATGGCGCCGGTGGTCAGCAGCGAGAAGGTGATTGGTTTGGCCGTGGTCACCAGCGGCTGGTAGTCGAAATTGTTCATGCGCCACGCCACCATGTGTGCATCTTCCAGGATCAGCGGCGGGGCTTCGTTGCGGCGTGCATTGAGCCAGTAGCGGTGGAAATTGCGATCGACCACGAGCGTGACGTCCAGGCCGGTCGTTTGGTTGAGATAGTCGAGCAGCGGCTGATAGACCAGGCGCGCCTGGTCGGGTGGATATACCGGGTTGACCAGAATTTCCAGTGGTCCGGTCAACGACTGGATCGGAACGTCCTCGTCGGTCGCTTGCGTACCGGTTGCGCCGGGGCCCTGCTGGCCGGCGGGGGTTTGTTGTTCGGATTCGCTCTGCGCAAAGGACAGGGAAGCGACCAGCAAGGCCAGCGCCGGCCACAGCAAGCGGCATGCGGCGCCGCCCCGAGTATTCAGGTCCGGATTCATTTGTATCGTCTACCCCGTGTTTCGATCGGCTTGTCGAATTAGTTGAAATAATCCCTGTAAGTTCTTGAAGGGTATGACCTTGACGGGATGCCCAACCATTGCCCGGATGTTAGCACAAACGTTCAGCGCGACACCAGCGCTCCCTCGGCGCCAGCGATATGAAACTCTGCACCGTCTTCGACATCTGTCGAAACGACGGCCAGCCCGTCCGAGGCGTCGTTCGAGCCGCTCCGTGCGACGGCGTAGAGGATGACCGCGGGCTTGTCGGCAAGTTCGAACGTCGTCCCCGGTACCGGCGGTTGGCTGGCGCGGAGCCGGAATCCGGCCAGTCGACGCGTCAACCTGCCGCGGTAATGGACCCGCGCGATGACCTCCTGGCCCGGAAAGCAGCCCTTCCTGTAGCTCAGCCCGCCCAGTGCTTCGAGCCCCAGCATCTGGGGCAGGAACATGCCCGCGGTTTCCGGCAGAATCCAGGGCATGCCGCAATCGACGTCGGCCTGCAGCCAGTCGGCCGGCAACGACCAGGCGGCGCTTTCCGCTGCGTCCGGGTTATCCAGCTCGGCAAGGATCAGCGCGCGTCCGGAATCGCAGGACAGCGCCAGGGCGCACTCGCCGGCGCTGGCCGTCGGCCCGCCGCCGCGCACGGCGGGCCCGGCGGCAATTTCCACCTTGCGCCCGATGCTGTACATCCGCGCCCGCTTGAAGGCCGATTCGGCCAGGCTCCGGGGAAGCACCAGGCTGACATTCCGGTGCCCGACGGCAACCAGCAACACCGCGTCGACCCGGCCGTCGGGACGGCACCAGGCGGCCGGGTGCAGCAGCGTATCGTCGATGCCCTCGACGTCCAGGGTCAACTGAGATTGCGCGAAGGCGACGGCGTCCGGGCCGGTGATCGTGATCGTTGCCAGCGAAATCTCCGGCGCGTGGTCATCTCGTGACATTCAATCACACCATGCAAGTAAAATAAGCAGTCATGAATGATACAGATCCTCGAACCGATTCCGACCATGAAGCGTTGGAGCCCGAGCAGGAAGAATCATCGGACCAAAGCGCACCGACGGATGAAAAAACGGACCCGCCGAAAGAAATCGGCGGTCGCAAGGGCCCCGATCCGGTACGCTACGGCGATTGGGAAAAGAACGGCCGCTGCATCGACTTCTGACGTCACGGGATTTTTATCGTCCCTGCCATGACGGCTGCCCGGCTTTGATGCCGACCTGTGCCGACCGGCGTGCACAACGCTGGAAGAATTGAACCGAAACGAAACATGGACTGTCGAGAATGGATACCAACCAACGCCCGCTGTCGCCCCACCTTCAGGTTTATCGTCCCCAATGGACCTCGGTGCTTTCCATATTGCATCGCATTACCGGGGTGCTGCTCAGCGTCGGCACCGTTCTGATGGTGGTCTGGCTGGTGGCGCTGGCGCAGGGGGAGGCGGCTTATTCCGCCATGCTGCAGTTCATGGGCAACCCGATCGTCCTGATTGCGCTGGTCGGCTGGACGCTCGCGCTGTTCTACCACCTGCTCAACGGCATTCGCCACCTGACCTGGGACACCGGCGCCATGCTGGAACTCAAGCCGGCGCGCGCCTCCGGCTGGGCGGTCGTGGTCGTCTCCGTCGTCCTGACCGCCATCGTATGGGGAGGTCTGTTATGAAGGCACTCAGAAATCCGCTCGAACGCGCCATCAACCACGGCTCGGCCGGCAGCGGCGTTCATCATTGGTGGGCGCAGCGGTTCAGCGCCATTCTGCTGGTTCCGCTGACAGTCTGGCTGGTCTGGACGCTGGCAGTGCTGGCGGGCGCCGATTACGCCGTCGCCCGCGACTGGATTGCCGCGCCCTGGAATGCGGCCATGGCGATTCTGCTGGTCGGCTCCACCTTCTATCACGCCCGGCTCGGCGTGCAGGTGGTGATCGAGGACTACGTGCACCAGCGCGCTCTGGAAGTCTCGCTGCAGATTCTCGTCGCGATCGCCGCGCTTGTTGGCGCGGTCGTTTCGATCATCGCCATACTCAAGGTCGCTTTCGCCGGCTGACGCCGCCGGTCGGGGCGCAACGCGATCGGCCGAACAACAACCTGCTGGAAACCGAATGTCTCACAGCTACAACATCGAAAAACACGAATACGACGTCGTCGTGGTCGGCGCCGGCGGCGCCGGGCTGCGCGCCACCATGGGGCTGGCCGCGACGGGTCTGAATACCGCCTGCGTCACCAAGGTCTTCCCGACCCGCTCGCATACCGTGGCGGCCCAGGGCGGCATGAGCGCGGCCCTCGGCAACATGGGCGAAGACGACTGGCGGTGGCACATGTACGACACGATCAAGGGCTCGGACTGGCTCGGTGACCAGGACGCCATCGAGTACATGTGCCGCGAAGCCATCCCTTCGGTGATCGAACTGGAACACAACGGCGTCCCGTTTTCGCGCACCGATAAAGGCAAGATCTACCAGCGTCCGTTCGGCGGCATGACCACGCACTACGGCGAAGGCACGGCGCAGCGCACCTGCGCGGCGGCCGACCGTACCGGGCACGCCATCCTGCACACGCTGTACCAGCAGTCGCTCAAGCACGAGGCGCAGTTCTTCATCGAATATTTCGCCACCGATCTGGTGATGGACGACGACGGGAACTGCCGCGGCGTGCTGGCCTGGGACCTGGCGACCGGCACGCTGCACCTGTTCCGCGCCCATGCCGTCATCCTGGCGACCGGCGGCTACGGCCGCGCCTACATGTCGGCGACCTCGGCGCATACCTGCACCGGCGACGGCAACGGCATGGTGCTGCGGGCCGGCCTGCCGCTGCAGGACATGGAATTCGTCCAGTTCCATCCCACCGGCGTTTACGGCGCTGGCTGCCTGATCACCGAGGGCGTGCGCGGCGAGGGCGGTTACCTGACCAACTCGGAGGGCGAGCGCTTCATGGAGCGCTATGCGCCCAATGCCAAGGACCTGGCCTCGCGCGACGTTGTGTCGCGGTCCATGACCATCGAGATTCGCGAAGGTCGCGGCGTGGGGCCGAACAACGATCACATCCATCTCAACCTGCAGCATCTCGGGCCGGAGGTGATCAACGAGCGTCTCCCGGGCATCGCCGAGACGGCGCGCATTTTCGCCGGCGTGGACGTGACCCGGGAGCCGATACCGGTGCTGCCCACGGTGCACTACAACATGGGCGGCATTCCGACCAATTATCACGGCGAAGTGGTCACCCTCAAGGACGGCGAGCCGGATTCGATCGTACCGGGGCTTTATTCGATCGGAGAGGCGGCGTGCGTGTCCGTGCACGGCGCCAACCGGCTCGGTTCCAATTCGCTGCTCGACCTGATCGTGTTCGGCCGCGCGGTGGCCAAGAAGCTGGGCGCCAAGCTCGAGCCCAACCAGTCGCATCCCAGTCTGCCGGAAAACATCGTCGATGACCTGGTCGGCGAATTCGACCGCCTGCGCCACGCCGACGGCGAGAATTCGACCGCCGACATCCGCAGCCGGATGCAGCGCGTCATGCAGGAAGACGCTGCAGTGTTCCGGACCAACGACACCCTCGCGCAGGGCGTCGACAGGATCAACGAAGTGCGCGACCTGTTCGACGACGTCAAGGTTTCGGACCGCTCCATGATCTGGAACTCCGACCTGGTCGAAACGCTGGAACTGCGAAATCTGCTGGGCAATGCGGTGTCCACCATGATCTCGGCGGAAAACCGGAAGGAAAGCCGTGGCGCACATGCGCACGAAGACCACCCCGACCGCGACGACGAAAAATGGATGAAGCATTCGCTGATCTGGCTGGGCGCCGACGGCAAGGCCAGCATCGACTATCGCCCGGTCCACATGTACACACTGTCGGACGACGTCGAGGTGGTTCCGGCGAAGAAGCGGACCTACTGACCGACGTCGCTCGGCGATAACCCCAGACTCTTTAGCAATAACGGTAGCGCAATGGCTGAATTCAGACTTCCGAAGAACTCGCGCATTTCCAAGGGCAAGCATCATCCGGCTCCGGAGGGCGCGAAGAACGTCAAGACCTTCCGCATCTACCGCTGGGATCCGGACAGCGGGCAGAACCCGCGCGTCGACAGTTATGACATCGATCTCGACGACTGCGGCCCGATGGTGCTCGACGGGTTGATCAAGATCAAGAACGAGGTCGATCCCACGCTGACCTTCCGGCGTTCCTGCCGCGAAGGCATCTGCGGGTCGTGCGCGTTCAACATCGACGGCACCAATACGCTGGCCTGCACCAAGGGCATCGACGAGATCTCCGGTGACGTCAAGCTCTATCCGCTGCCGCACATGCCGGTAGTCAAGGACCTGGTCCCGGATCTGACCCATTTTTATGCCCAGTACGCCTCCATCCGGCCCTGGATCCGCACCCAGAGCCCGGCGCCGCCGGACAAGGAACGGCTGCAGACCCCGGAGGACCGCGAATACCTCGATGGATTGTACGAGTGCATCCTGTGCGCTTGCTGCACCACCTCGTGCCCGAGCTACTGGTGGAACGGCGACCGTTATCTCGGCCCGGCCGTCCTGCTGCAAGCCTATCGCTGGCTGGTCGATTCGCGCGACGAAGCGACCGGCGAGCGGCTCGACGAGCTCGAGGATCCGTTCAAGCTCTATCGCTGCCACACCATCATGAACTGCGCGCAGACCTGCCCCAAGGGCCTGAATCCCGCCAAGGCGATCGCCGAGATCAAGAAGATGATGCTGGCGCGCCAGTCGCTGTAGCGGAACCTTGCGGAGCCGTCGCCAATGACCGTCGACGCCGGCCAGCGCTCGCGCCTGCGCTGGCGCTGCCGCCGCGGCATGCGCGAGCTCGATGTCCTGCTGGAACGCTGGCTGGAGACGCGCTGGTCCGGCGCCACGGCCGCCGACCGGGCTCGATTCGAGCGGCTTCTGGAGTGCGAAGACGACGCGCTTTGGGACTGGTGCACCGGGCGGACCCGCCCCGAAGACCCGGAGCTGGCAGCGATCGTCGCTCAGGTCGCGGCGCCTTCGCCGCATCGAACCGATGGCTGAATATCGAACCCGTCGCGGCCGCATTCGACCCGTGCTGAGCATCTCGATCATCACGCTGGCCGGATTCGCTGTGCTGGCGTCGGGTTCGCCGACCGGCCTGAAGCTGATGCTGCTGGCTTTGATTGTCCTGGCCGGCTATCGTTCGCGGTTGCATGGTCCCGGGCATGTCATTCGCCTGGAACCCTCCGAAAGTCCGAGCCTGGACGGCGTGCGGGGAAATCTTTTCGCCGAAGCGGGTACCGGGCTGTTCGTTGCCATGGCACTGACGCCGCCCGCCGGACCGACGCGACGGGTCTTCATCTTTCGAGACGAACTCGAAGCCGATGCCTATCGGTCCTTGCTGGCTTTTCTCCGCCACGGCTGAGGCTCGCCGCGCGCCCGAACCGGTTCTTTCGCGCGCCGCCGAGCGTGGAAGAAGTCACGGCGGGGATACGATTGCCTGAATTTTGCCGGTCTCAAGCTGCCTGCGTGTGCGGCGGCCGAGACTGGCCGGACTTGCGGGTTAGAATCGCGCCATGGAAGAAAGCAGTCGAATCAACTCCAGGACCGGCGCTGCCGGCGCCAGCACACATTGGGCAATGCCGCTGTATCCGTTGTGGCAATGGCTGGTGCTGATTCCTTTCGCCGCAATCGTCACGGTAGTCGGCGCGCTGATCACGATCGGTCTTTGCGCGTTCGGGCTGCAGCGTCGGGCGAACATGGATGTGGCGGCGCGCTGGGCCCGACTGATCGCCTATGTCACGCCGATGCGCGTCGAGGTCGAGGGTGCCGAAAACATTTCGCCGGACCAGACCTACGTGGTTGTTGCCAATCACCAGAGCCAGTACGATATTCCGCTGATCTACGGTTTCTGCGGCCTGGACCTGCGCTGGGTGATGAAAGCCGAAATCGGGCGACTGCCGTTCATCGCGCAGGGATGCCGCGCCATCGGTCATATCTTCATCGATCGGGGCAACCCGGGCCAGGCGCGCGAAAAGATCAACAGCGCAGTCGGGCGGTTGCCGCGCGGCACCGGTGTGCTGTTCTTTCCCGAAGGTACGCGAAGCCGAACCGGCAAGCTGATCAGGTTCCGCACGGGTGCTTTCCGGGTGGCCGTCGACCGGCAGCTGCCGGTGCTGCCGATGACCGTGGTCGGCACGCGTGAGCTGCTGCCGCCGGGCTCCTGGCGCATTCGTCCCGGTCGTGCGCGGCTGGTGGTGCATCCGCCGATTCAGCCCGGTGGCGGGCCGGTGGACGAAGCGATGGCCGATCTTTGTCGGCGCACCCGGCGCGCGATCGCGGCGCCGCTGCAGGCCCATCGGATGGCGGCCGGCGAGGACGACTGATGCGCGTCAACGTGCCCGATCCCGAATATACCGCGTCGCCGCGCGCCGGTCGCAATTTCATGCTGGCGCTGCGGCTGGCCGTGGGCTTCGTTATCGTTGTATGGGCGGTGTTCGTGTTCGATCAGCTCACCGGCGTCGGGCTGATCCGTTACGGCCTGATTCCGCGCGAGGGCATCGGCCTGCTGGGCCTGGTGACCACGCCGTTGCTGCACTACAACCTCGGCCATATCGGTTCGAACACGCTGCCGCTGCTGGTCGGCGGCACCATGATGCTGTTTCTTTACCCGAATTCGTCGCTGCGCGCGCTGCCCCTGATCTGGCTGGGTTCCGGGCTGCTCGCGTGGATCTTCGCGCGCAGCAGCGTCCACATCGGCGCCAGCGGGCTGATCTACGGACTGCTTGCCTTCGTCTTCGTCTCCGGCGTCATCCGGCGCGACCTGCGTTCCATCGGGGCGGCGCTGGTGGTCTGGTTCATGTACGGCTCGATGATCTGGGGCGTGCTTCCGGCCGGATCGGGCATGAGCTGGGAACTGCACGCCAGCGGCCTGGTGCTGGGCGTGGTTGCCGCATTGCGTTACCGCGACATGGATCATCCACCGATGAAGCGCTACGCCTGGGAGGAGGAGGAACCGCACGAAGACGAACTGGCCGAACCCTGGCGCGACGAGGTTCACGACCGATGGCGGTGACATTGCACCTGGTCGGGTGCGGACGCGCCGGCCGCAGCCTGGCCCGGCTATGGGCCGACCAGGGCGCGTTCTCGATCGGCCGGGTCGTCAACCGTCGAATCGAAAGTGCGCAGGCGGCGGTGGATTTCATCGGCCAGGGCCGTGCCGCGGCGGGCCTGGATGGGATCGCTGCCGAAGACTGGCTGATGCTGGGCGTCCCGGACGGCCAGCTCGAAAGCGCCGTCGCGGCGCTGGCCGCCGGCCTCGACCGTCCCCCGGCGCTTGCTTTTCACGTGTCCGGCGCCGAGCCGGCCGATGTCCTGCGGCGCCTGGGTTGCCCGGTCGCGTCGGTACACCCGGTATGCCCGTTCAGCGATCCGGAGCGGGCGCTGCGAACTTTTGCCGGAAGCTACGCGCTGGGCGAGGGCGATCCGGCCGCGCTGGATGCGGTATTGCCGGCCTTCGAGGCCATCGGTGCCGAAACCATGCGCTTCGAGCCGGCCGACAAGCGCCGCTACCACGCCGCGACCATCGCGGCCAGCAACTTTCTCAACGTGCTCGACGACCTTGCGCTGGACCTCGCCGAATCGGCTGGTCTGGAGACGGGCCAGGCGCTCAAGGTCATCGTGGCGCTGCAGCGCGCCGGATTGTCCAACATCGAGCAGGCCGGGCCGCAACAGGCGCTGACCGGCCCGATCGAGCGCGGTGACCGGGTCGTGTGCGAGCGGCTGTTGGGCACGCCCGGCGTGGCCGGTGATCCGCTGTTCCTGGCGTTGGCGCGCGCGGCGGTGGACCTTGCCGATCGCAAGCACGGCCGGCAGGCGGAGGACCGCGAAAACCCGCTGCGCGAGCTGTTCGGCGCACCGAACGTCCAATCTCCGGACGTCCAATCTCCGAACCTCCAATCTCCGGGAGACCGCGATGGCGGCGTTTGAGTACCAGGCCATGGATGGCGGTCGCCAGGTCAGCGGCGTGGTGCAGGCCGATACGCCGCGCATGGCGCGCCAGCAGTTGCGCGAGCGCGGGCTGGTGCCGCTGGAGGTCGAAGCGGTCGCGCGTGCGCATGCAGGCGGACGCGGCGCTGCCCGCATGGGACGCGAACGGGCCCTGATCCTGCGCCAGATGGCCGCCTTGCTCCGGGCCGGCCTGCCGCTGGAAGAAGTGCTTTCGCTGTCCGCCGATCAGACCGGCTCCCGGCGTGTCGCCCGGCCGCTGGCCGCGATTCGTGCGCGCGTGCTCGAGGGGCAATCGCTTTCCGAGGCCATGGCCGAACAGCCGGCGCTGTTCCCGCCCATGTACACCCGTTCGGTGGCCGCGGCCGAACAGGCCGGTCGGCTCGATTCGGTCATCGGTCGTCTGGCGCGCCACGCCGAGCGCCGGATGGCGCTTTCGCGCAGCATCTGGGTCGCACTGGTCTACCCGCTGCTGCTGGCGCTGATCTCGCTGGGCGTGGTCTGGGGCCTGCTGGGTTTCGTCGTGCCGCGCGTGGTGAGCGTGTTCGAATACTCCAGTCAGGAACTGCCCTGGCTGACCCGCAGCCTGTTGCAGGTTTCATCGCTGGTATCGGAATACGGACTGATCCTGCTGGCGGTCCTGCTGGCCGCGGGCGTCGGCGGAACCATGCTGTTTCGGCTGCCCGGCCCGCGCATGTGGCTGGATACCACGTTGCTGGCGCTGCCGCTGGCGGGCCGACTGGTGCGCGCCCAGGCCGCGGCGCTGTTCGCGCGCACGCTGGCTATCCTGGTCAGCAGTTCGGTACCGGCGGTCGAGGCGCTCAAGGCGGCCTCGGAAGTGATTTCCAACCGCAAGGTGCGCGCCGATCTGGAAGCCGCCGCGGCCCGGGTGCGCGAGGGTGCGTCGATTTCGGCGGCGATGCAGCCGATCGGCTGGCTGCCGCCTCTGACCCGGCGCCTGATCCACGGCGGAGAGCAGGCCGGCGAACTCGGCGACATGCTGGAACATGCCGCCGAGCTGCAGGAGTCCGACCTGCAGGATACCGGCCAGGTGCTGCTGGCCGTCCTGCAGCCGGCGCTGATCCTGCTTGTAGGCATGGTCGTGCTCTACATCGTGCTGGCCATCCTGCTGCCGATCATGAGCATGAGCCAGTTGTTGTCATGACATATGGAAGCGCCCGGCAATGATCCGGTTCGAGCACGTGGCCAAGCGTTACCCGGGCGGCGTCCAGGCGCTTTCCGACGTCAACTTCGAACTCGAACGCGGCGAAATGGCATTTCTCACCGGACATTCCGGGGCCGGCAAAAGCACCTTGCTGCGGCTGATCGCGGTGCTGGAGCGTCCCAGCCGCGGCCAGGTCCTGTTCGACGGCAAGAACATCGGCCGGGTCTCGAACCGGCAGATTCCCAGGCTCAGGCGCAAGGTCGGCGTGATCTTCCAGGACCACAAGCTGCTGACCGACAGGAAGGTGCTGGACAACGTGGCGCTGCCGCTGCTGATCGCCGGGTTGTCGTGGAGCGAGATCCGCCGCCGCGTGCGCGCCGCGCTCGACCTGGTCGGGTTGCTGGACAAGGAAAACACGCGCATTCCAGCGCTTTCCGGCGGCGAGCAGCAGCGCGTCGGGATCGCCCGGGCAATGATCGGCAAGCCGCCGGTGCTGCTGGCCGATGAACCCACCGGCAACCTGGACCCGGAACTGTCGGCCGAGCTGATGCAGCTGTTGTGCACCTTGAGCGAGCTTGGCACCACCGTGCTCATCGCGACCCACGACCTGGAACTGGTCCGGCGCCTCGGTCGTCGCACCCTGGTGCTGGAATCCGGCAGCATGGTCGACGACCGCGCGGGCGGCCAGGGATCATGAGCGGCCTCATCGACAGCGGCCGCGCGGACTTGCGTGCCTGGGGACGCCGCCATGCCTACGGCCTGCTGTCGTCGGTGGGCACCCTGTTACGCAATCCCCTGACCAGCGCGCTGACGATTGCCGTGCTGGCCATCGCGCTGATGCTGCCGCTGGGGTTGAACACCGCGCTGGTCAACCTCGAGAACGTCCACGACAGCCTGGATCGCCTCGACAGCATCAGCGTGTTCATGGACCTGGAAGTTGACGAGGAGGCCGCCCGGCGGATCGCCTCGCAGCTTTCAAGCTGGCGCGATGTGCTCGCCGTGGATCCTGCAAGCCCGGCGGCCGGTATGCGCGAACTGGCCGGCGCCACGGGGCTGGACGCAGCCGACGTGGGCGACGTGCCGCTGCCGTGGGTGCTCGAAGTGGTCCCGGAGCAGGCCGTGGACACCGCTGAGCTGGCCGAGCGGCTGGGGCGGGTGGAGCGCGTCGACATGGTCGTGGTCGATCTCGACTGGGTGCGCCGGCTGGACGCCATCCTCGAGGTGTTCGGCCGCCTGGTGCAGCTGCTGGCGGTGCTGTTCGCGCTGAGCGTGCTGTTCGTGATTTCCAACAACATTCGCACCGAGATCGAGCGCCGAAAAGAGGAGATCGAGATCCTCGCGCTGGTGGGCGCCACGCCGGGCTATATCCGCCGGCCGTTTCTGTACTCCGGGTTGTGGATGGGGGCCGGCGGCGCGCTGCTGGCCTGGCTGTCGGTACACGGCGCGCTGATGCTGCTGCGCGGACCGGTCGCCGAGGTGGTCGCGACCTATGGCGCATCCGCACAGCTTGCGGCGCCTTCCGGCGAAATGCTTGCCATGATGCTGGCCGGCAGCGGCTTGCTCGGCATTCTCGGCGCCTGGGTCGCGGTCTCGCGCCAGCTCGCCCGGATCAATCCGTAGCCGGCGGCCGGTGCGTGCACGACCAGGATCGACAACCGCGGAACTTTTCCGGCCCGGGTACCGTCCCAACACGCATGTAAGAAATAGTACGAAATCGATCCTGATTTGAAATATGGGCTCGATTTTGCTATACTCAAGAGCTTGATTCACAGGAGTAATGAATGTCGAAGGATCTTGTACCAAGTCATTTGCTCTGCCCGGCCGGCACCGGCTCCCTGGATGCCTACATGCAGGAAGTCAACCGCATCCCGGTGCTGAGCCTCGACGAGGAGCAGAGCCTTGCACGTCGTTTCCAGGACAAGGAAGACCTCGACGCGGCACGCATGCTGGTCATGTCGCACCTGCGGTTCGTGGTGCACGTGGCACGCGGCTACTCCGGCTACGGCCTGGCGCTGGGTGATCTGATCCAGGAAGGCAACATCGGTCTGATGAAGGCCGTAAAGCGTTTCGATCCCGACCAGGGCGTGCGGCTGGTTTCCTTCGCCGTGCACTGGATCCGGGCCGAAATTCATGAATTCGTGCTGCGCAACTGGCGCATCGTCAAGGTCGCGACCACCAAGGCCCAGCGCAAGCTGTTCTTCAACCTGCGTCGGTCCAAGAAGCGGTTGGGCTGGTTGAATCAGGACGAGGTCAATGCGGTCGCCAATGATCTGAACGTCAAGCCGGAAGTGGTCATGGAAATGGAATCCCGTCTGTCCGGCCAGGATGTCGGCTTCGATCTGACCTCCGACGACGACGAGGACAAGCCGTACCTGGCGCCGGCGGCGTTCCTGGAAAGCCATCAGGATTCGCCGGACCTGGCCGCCGAGAGCGAAGACCTCGAGGATCATTATCATGAGGTGCTCTTCGAGGGCATGGATCAGCTCGATGATCGCTCGAAGGACATCATCCAGTCGCGCTGGCTGATCGACCCGAAGATCACGTTGCAGGAACTGGCCGACAAGTACGGCGTTTCCGCCGAGCGGATCCGGCAGCTGGAAGCCGTGGCGATGAAGAAGCTGAAGGCCCAGTTCGTTGCCTGAAGCCCGGCGCCTGGCAAGAAGTCATAAATTGGTCTGAGATGAAGCCCCCGCTGGTCGGGGGCTTTTTGTATCCGGCGACTGTTCGCCGTTCACCACAACGCACCCGTCGTTCCGGACGCCCGATCGAAAGTTACTGCGCTGCTATCCTGAGCGCTGCAACCGCGCCATGGATCGGTCACGGATGATGCACTCATGAACCCATACGTATCCCACCTCGAATGCAGCCTGGAAGGGCGGGAATACCCGGCCGGGGAGATTTACCGGCTGTCCGACGCCGGCCGGCCGCTGCTGGTGCGCTACCGGCTCGACGAGATTGCCGCTGCGGTGGACCGCGACGAGGTAGACATGCGCGAGGGCGGGTTCTACAAGTGGCGCGAGTTATTGCCCCCCGGCGACTTCGAGCGCGTACCGCGGCTGGGCGAGATCGATACGCCGCTGATGCCGCTGGCCGCCGATCCCAACGTCATCGTCAAGGACGAGGGTCGTCTGCCCACCGGGTCGTTCAAGGCGCGCGGGCTGGCGCTGGCCGTGGCCATGGCGCGCGAGCTGGGCTTGAACAAGCTGTGCATGCCGTCCAACGGCAACGCCGGCGCGGCGCTGGCCGCCTACGCCACGCGCGCCGGGATGCGGTCGCTGGTCTACTGCCCGGCCGACACGCCGCGGATGAACATCGACGAGACGCGCTTGTGCGGCGCCGAGGTGGTCGAGATCGACGGTTACATCGACGACTGCGGCAAGCTGCTGGCCGAACGCGCGCAGCGGGAGGGCTGGTTCGACGTCTCCACGCTCAAGGAGCCGTACCGGCTGGAAGGCAAGAAGACCATGGGCCTGGAGCTTGCCGCCCAATGGGGCTGGAGGCTCCCTGACGCGATCTTCTACCCGACTGGCGGCGGCACGGGCCTGATCGGCATGTGGAAAGCGTTTGCCGAAATGCAGGAACTGGGTTGGATCGACGGCCCGCTGCCGAAGATGATCGCGGTCCAGGCCGACGGCTGCGCGCCCATGGTGCGCGCGTGGGAGGCCGGTGAAGAATTCGCGCAGCGCTGGGAAAACGCGTCCACCATCGCCGCCGGCATCCGCGTGCCGCAGGCGGTGGGCGATTTCCTGATCCTGCGCGCCGTGCGCGAGTCCGGCGGCAGGGCGATTGCCGTCAGCGAGGACGAGATCGACCGCTCGTGGAAGTCGCTTGCAACCGAAGAAGGCATCCTCATGTGCCCCGAGGGTGCGGCCACGCACGCGGCCTGGCAGCGCATGACCGAGGCCGGCGAAATCGATCCGGTGGAACAGGTCGTGCTGTTCAATTGCGCCACCGGTCTCAAGTACACGCTGCCCGAGGTATGAGCCGCATGGCCGACTGTCGATTCGTCACCGAATACCCGCCGCTGGTGCGACACCGGCAGGAGTTGCGCGATGCGGGCCGCTCGCGTCGGCTGCGGTTGGCAGTCGCGCTTCCGGTACTTGCCGCGCTCGCATTCGGTGCGTTCACTCTGAGCCCGCCGTTTGGTCTGTTCGTCGCCGCCGTGGGCGCGGGGGTGTTGTTCTTTCTGGGGCTGCCCGGCGGCAGTTCGGTAGATGCCGGCGCGCTTGCAGGCATCGAGGGCGAGGTCGCGGTGCTGGAGCGGCTCAAGCAGCTGCCGCACGATTATCTGCTGCTCAATCGGGTGAAACTGCCCGACGGCCAGCTGCCCAACGGCTGGCGCGAGCTGGATTTCATCGTTTCCGGCCCCACCGGGCTGTGGATTGTCGAGGTCAAGAACACGCCGGGTTACGTATACGTGCAGCCGGGAGAGCGTCACTGGCCGCTGGCGCGCCGCGCCGGTTGCGGCAGCCGGCCGAGCTGGAACGCGCTGCAAAACCCGATCCCGCAGGCCAGCGCGCAGGTCCAGTCGCTGAAGCGCTGGCTGCTGCAGCAGGGCATCTCGGTCGAGCCGAATGCGGTGGTCTGCCTTTCGCACCCGGAAGTCGCGGTCGAAAACGGCACCGAATCTCCGGTGCCCGTGCTGGTGCGCGATCAACTGACCGCCCATATCCAGGCCGCGCCCTCGGCAGCCTTGCCCGGTGGATTGATCGAAACCCTCGCGCAGCTGCGGCCGGGCGGCAAGCCGGCCGCGGGTCTCGACCCTTTCGATTCGGGGCGCCTGCCGGCCGTTAAAAAGACGGGCTGAGGCTCCGTTTCAGCGTCGGGCAGCGGACAGGAACCAGGAAAGCGCCACCCAGTCGTAGAGAAAGTGCACCATGATCGGCACCAGCAGGTTGCCGGTGGCCTGGTACAGCCCGCCCAGGTAGATTCCCGTCACGAAGGTCAGGAAGAAATAGGCGGGCGTCAACGCGTGCGCCAGGCCGAACAGCAGCGAGGCGATGGCCAGTGCCGTCACCGGTCCGGTCAGCCCTTCCAGTCCCGCCTGGATCACCCCGCGAAACAGCAGTTCCTCGCCGATGCCGGCCACCAGCGCCACGGCCAATACGGCCGACGGGCCGGTATTGCTGAACAGCGGCAGCAGGTGGTCTTCGACGATGCG